>NZ_VATX01000054.1:0-1443 GCF_005774635.1 Glutamicibacter sp. V16R2B1 | reverse complement strand
TCATTCGTGGCCGTATTGTAGAAACTTCGCAGAATAAATTCTACGAAGACCCCGGGCGTGAGCGGTGAGGTCGCAGCAATTCGGCAATTTTTATATTGACCGAGAGTCACATGTGAACAAGGGTGTAGAATATCGGATGCAACGCCATCTCTGGAGTCGAAGTCAAACCTAACTGGAACCGCGACCACTTGGCGATTGACGACTTCAGCAAAGCGAACGTCCTCCATATAGACGTCCGGGTTGTTCTGAAACTCAGACAAGTCGGGCTAGGGCAGGAAAGCAAGCCGACTTCTCGTCAGCGCCAGACCGTTGAACTCGTATGTCATCTGTAGCAGAGCACCATCGAGCATGCGTACATTGAGCCTTTTCCATCTTGTTTTTCTGAAAGGCGGTGACGATTCTCGCACGATCCGCCCGGCCCGCCGTGGTCGACTGTTGTCGATACGGGATCGGAAAATAGACGAGTCCTCGGTAGATCACAGGGTGTCTACTCCACTGCTCCCTGACCGAGGACTCGTTGCTAACCTACCCCGGCACCATCAACCTGCCCGAAGCGACCCTGGACTTCCTGGCCGCGTTGCTCACCGACGACCGCGAGCGCCGCGGAACCTGGCGGAAGCTGCCCGCCCGTGACCAGGCACTTCTCGTCCTTGCGCACCTGCGCAACGGCGACACCTACACCCGCCTGGCCGAAGGTTTCGGCATCGGCGTCGCCACGGTGTACCGCTACATCCGCGAGGCCGTCGACCTCCTGGCCCACCGCGGTCGGACGCTGCTCGCCGCCGTGTGGACGTTCGCCTGGACCCGCAACAACTTCCTCGTCCTCGACGGGACGGTCGTGCGCACCAACCGTGTCCGCGCCCACAACTCGCTGTACTACTCCGGCAAGCACAAGTACCACGGGATCAACCTGCAGGCCCTCATGGACCCCTACGGACAGATGATCTGGATCTCGGAAGGGCTCCCCGGCTCCGTCCACGACCTCACCGCCGCCCGCCTGCACGACATCCTCCACACCGTGGAACGCTCCGAGCTGTACCTCTACGTCGACCTCGGCTACATCGGGGGCGAAGGTCACCGCCTCGTCATCCCCCACAAAACCCCGCAGAACGGCGAACTCCCCGCCAACTACCAGCAGGCCAACCGCGGCCACGCAGCCATCCGCGCCCTCGGCGCACGCGGCTTCGCCACGCTCAAGTACTGGCACATCTTCGCTCGCTACCGCGGCTGCCCCCGCCGCGTCGCAGCAACCGCCCAGGCCATCCACATCCTCTCAACCGAAGCCGCTTGAAACGTCAGGATGGAAAAGGCTCACCGCACGACTGGTGGCCGCCGAGCTTCGGCGCCGGGGATTTTCCGTCGTGCTGGCCGGCCGCGACGGTGAACGGCTGCGGGCGCTGGCGACGGAGCTGGGTGATAGGGAGGCCGGTGATTCCGTCGCGG
>NZ_VATX01000053.1:0-1726 GCF_005774635.1 Glutamicibacter sp. V16R2B1 | reverse complement strand
CGGCCGTGACCGCCTCGACTAGGTCTTCCGTACCGGCCGAATTCGGGGTTATCGAGATCGCCTCCTGAGTGCTTGTCAGCTGGCCGCCGGCACCGTCACCACCCTGGTAGGTGCAGATTTTGCCGCGCGTCAGGGCGAGATAGTCGTTCCAGCTGGACGTGGCCGAATCCGTCGGGCTCGCCGCCGGCTCCTCCGTCCGGCCTTCTCCCGCGCTCGCGGTCTCCTGTGCCGTCTCGTCCCCGCAGGCGGTGATCGTGATGGCGCAGGCCACGACAACGGCGAACCCGGCACTCAGCACCCGGCCACGCATAAGGCCCCCTCCTTCGACACCCGAACATCATTCATGTCAGACAATCTCATACTCTGACCGCGTCCATCACCATGGGCACTCAACTCTCACCATTTCGGAAGTGAACAACGGTTCTGCCGCACATCCGGTGTGCCTGTGCGTTAGCCTCGGGCTTTCACCGGGGTGATCGTCTGTTGGGGTGCCGGAAAGAGGAAAGTGCTCCTGAGCTGGGAGGATCGGGCTTGCTGAGGGCCTGAATCCAACCGAACCAAGGAGCACCTTCGCGGTGAAGACTACCGCTCTGTATCCGTCTGTCCGCGTGGACGCCGCCGGGCGTGGAATCGTGTCGCAGGCGGGCGGGCTGCTGCTGACCGAGACGGTCCGGGCCAGCGGGCTGGGGCAGGCGCTGTCGGTGGCGTTGGCGCCGTGGCGGCCTGGCCGGGCGGTGCACGATCCAGGCAAGGTGCTGTGCGATCTGGCGCTGTCGGCGGCGTTGGGTGGGGACTGCCTCGCGGACATCTCGCTGCTGCGCGCGGAACCAGCCGTGTTCGGACCGGTGGCGTCGGACCCGACCGTGTCCCGCACCATCGACCGGCTTGCCGGCGATGTCGAGAAGGCGCTGAAAGCGATCGACGCCGCCCGGGCGGTGGCCCGGGCCCGGGTGTGGGAGCTGGCCGGCGCGCACGCCCCGCACGCCGGGGTGTCGGGCGACGATCCGCTGGTGGTCGATCTGGACGCCACCCTGGTCACCGCCCATTCGGAGAAGGAGCAGGCGGACCGGACGTTGAAGCGGGGGTTCGGGTTCCATCCTCTGTGGGCATTCGCCGACCATGGTGCCGACGGGTCGGGGGACCCGCTGGCGGTGGTGCTGCTGCCGGGTAACGCCGGGGCGAACACCGCCGCCGACCACGTCACCGTGGCCACCGCCGCGCTCGCCCAGCTACCCCGGCGGCTGCGCCGGGGCCGGTCGGTGCTCATCCGTACTGACAGCGGGGGCGGCACGCATGCGTTCGTGGCGTGGCTGGACCGCCGGCGGCTGGCCTACTCGGTCGGGTTCACCCTGCCCGAGGGCGCCGCCGAGGCGATCGCCACGGTTCCTCCGGGGGCGTGGACGCCGGCCTACGACGGTGACGGGCAGCCCCGCGACGGCGCGTGGGTCGCCGAGCTGACCGGGTTGATGGACCTGTCCGGCTGGCCGGTGGGCATGCGGGTCCTCGTGCGCAAGGAACGCCCGCATCCGGGCGCCCAGCTGCGGATCGTCGACCCGGACGGGAACCGCTGCACCGCGTTCGCGACCAACACCCCCCGCGGCCAGCTCGCGGACCTGGAACTGCTTCACCGCCGCCTGGCCCGCTGCGAGGACCGGATCCGCGCGGCGAAGGACACCGGCCTGCGCGACCCTGCCTCTGCACGACTCCACTCAGAACAGGCGCTGCT
>NZ_VATX01000052.1:0-4702 GCF_005774635.1 Glutamicibacter sp. V16R2B1 | reverse complement strand
CGTAGCCGTCGACCGCCAGGCGGACGGCTACGACGTCACCTACCTCGCGGCGGGACTTGCCACGGGGGAACATGTCACCGTCGCGCTCGCCGAGGCGCGGCGGCCGGACGTGCCTTTCGTCCTGTTCGGTTCGGACACCGGAGCGCTGCGGGCGCTGTCGCTGGCAGGATCGCCCGCCCTGCGGCCGGATGCCCTCGTCCTGCTCGGTCTGCCGCTGCTGCACCGTCCGTTCGCCGGCGAGATGCCGGCGGAGCTGCCGCCGAGGGCGTTGCCCGACCTGCCCACCCTGCTCATCCACGGCGAGCGGGACGAGGTGAGCCCGCACCACATGGCGCGGATGATCACCAGGACGGTGCGGACCGCGCAGCTGGAGACCAGCCAGCGCCGCACACCACCACCGAGGATCAACCTCCCGCTGGTCGACAGCATCGACCAGGCAGTCATCGTCGAAGTGCTGACGCAGGCCGGCCGACGCACCGAAGACCTGTCCCGGCGGATCCTGACCGCCCCCGCCGGGGCGCGGGGGCCGCTGCGCCGCGAGTTGGAAGCCCCGCAGGCGGCGCTGATCTCGCTCGGGCAGGACGCATCCGAGCGGGTCGCCGGGCTGGCTTCCGTACGGGAGGCGAAGTCCCGTGTCGCACGAGACTTCGACCCGGCGTTCTACGACACCTTCCTTGCAGACCTTGCCTATGAAGGCTGACCGTCCCGACCCAATCCCCCGCCATGCGCTGGGGTTTCGCCGTTTCAGGGCACCGTGTCGACCTGCACCACCACAGGCGCCTCCCCCAGCATGTCGCACAGGTCCACACCCAACACCCGGCACAGCCCGGCAGCCTCGTCGAGGGTCACCCCACGAGACCGCCGGCCGGCTTCGATCAGGGTCAGCGTGGGCCGGGACATGCCAGCCGCCGCGGCAACTTGATCCTGTGTGAGCCGTTTCCGTTCGCGGACGGAACGCAGCCTGGTTACAAGTCTCACCGTCTCCGGTGAATGCTCTTTACCCACACCCCTATTCTACGTTTGAATCCGCAACACTGGCCCGGCGGGTCCCTTCCCCCGACGCAAGGCGATGGCGCTGACCTACACCACCAGCCGTAATGAAAACCGGTATCCGCCTGCTAGCCTCCGTATAGGTGGGACACGGACAGATGCGGTGGGTGGTCAATGCTGGCGTTGGATCCGGTCGTACAGGTAACTCTCCCCGGCGGCTATTCGACAGGGCCCGCACGACTTCTCGTCGACAGGGCGGGGCGGGCGGCTGTGTACGCGCCGAACAACCCGCATCCACTGTGGAAAGGGCTCGTCACCAACGCAGACGAGCAGCCCCGGCAGGGCCCGTGGACGCTGACCACCGGCGACGGGGAGACACTCGCCGCCACCCGGTTTGAGGGCTGCCGCTGCCAGTTCGGTGACCTGCTCTCCCGCGACGAGCGGGACCTGAAGCCGCTGGACATCCCAGCGTGACGTCCTGGGGCCACTGGTCGCCGTCCGTCTGGCTGCTGCTGGACGCGCTCGCCACCTACCGGCTGATCCGCCTGGTGCAGCGGGACACCATCACCAGCCGGCCGCGAGCGTGGGCGCACAAGCGGTATTCGGGTGGCTGGCTGCTGGAACTGGTGACCTGCCCGTGGTGCCTGTCCATCTGGGTGGGTGCTGGTGTCACCCTGCTGACCTATTTCGTCCCATTCGCCTGGTCGTTGGTCGTCACCGCGCTCGTCTTCTCCGCCGTGACCGGCTGGTTCTCGGACCGGGAGCACTGAGCCGATGCCCGCCCTCATCCGCCGCCGCAACCAGCCCGAACCATGGTCAGGGCGGGTACACACACCTCACCATCGGCAGACCCTCACTGCATCCGCGCAACGGCTCGACCTGTCCCGCCGGGACGCAGCCACCCCGCTGATCATCGGTGTCCGCCGGCCCTGGCAGGCCCAAGCATGGGACTACTACGGGCAGGTCGGTGAGCTGCGCTATGCGAACAAGTTTCGGGGGAACGCGGCACGGAAAACCGTGTTCGTCCCCGCCGTGTACATGGACGGGGAACCGAAACCAGTCCCGATCGAGGACTCCGACCAGGCCGGCTATGCCGACGCCGCCCACGAAGCCCTGAGCCGCCTCGGTGGCTCCGACGCCCGGTCGATCCTCGCCCGCGACACCATGGAAAACCTGGGTATCGCCGGGGAATGCTACCTTGTCGGCCGCCAGGAAACAGGTGAAGCCGGTTCCGGTGAGGTGTGGGAGGTCCGATCCATCTCCGAAATGGGGGTGAAGGACGGCCGGCCGTTCATCCTGCAGTACCCGGGCGACCGTAACGGCATCAGTCTCGGACCCGGTGACTTTGCCGCCCGCCTGTGGACCTATGACCCGCAGTTCCGGATGCTCGCCGACTCGGCTGTCCGTGTCGCGATCGAAACCTGCCTGGAAGAGCTGGTCGTCCTCGGCAAGGACATCCGCGCGTCTGCTACGAGCCGTGTCGCTCTGAACGGCATCCTGGCCATCCCGGACAGCATGCAGGTCATCAGCAGAACCGATGCTGGTACCGGCAGCCTGGAAGACGACCCGTTCATGGCCGATCTGATCGCCGGTGGCACCGAGGCGATCCGCGACCCCGGGTCGGCCGCCGCCGCCTTGCCGTTCCTGCTGTCAGGGTCCGCCCAGGACATTGCCGCGATCAAGCACATCACCCTCGCCCGACCCGAATCCGAATCGGCGCAGAAGCGGGCCGAGGCTTTGGGCCGGCTCGCTAGCACCCTCGACCTGCCACCCGAGATCATGTCCGGGTTGGGTTCGGCGTCGAACCACTGGACCGCCTGGATGATCACGGATTCGATGTGGCGGGACCACCTCGAACCCGGCGTGCAGGACATCGCCGAAGCGTGGACCCGGGCGTTCTACCGGCCGTATCTGGCCGAGGCTGGGGTACCCGACGACGTCCTGTCGCGGATGGTCATCTGGTACGACCCGACCGGTGTCATCGTCAAACCCGACCGCTCCCAAGCCGCAGCCGACGCCTACGAACGTTTGGAACTGTCCGGCGCCGCCTACCGCGACCACATCGGCTTCCGCGACGAAGAAGCCCCCGACGAAGAAGAAACACTGCGCCGCGCCGCACTGAAGGGCCTGTTCGACCAGCCGACCACGCTCGCGATCCTCACCGGCCAGCCGATCCCCGAACCAGCGCCCGCGGTCGAACCCGCGCCGCCGTCCGATGACGAGGTTGTCGACGCCGAACCCATCGACGAAGGAGACGGGCCGCCGAACGGAGGAACCCCACCCGACGAACCGGCCGACGACCTGCCCGACGCCGCCGCCATGCGCCGCCGTGTACTCGACGCCCAAGGCCGCCGGCTTGCGATCGCCACCCCAACACCCCTCGTCGCCGCCGGTCAGATCACCGCCGACGAGGCACTCGCCCTCTCCCAACGACTGGCCGCCACTGACACACAGCTGCGAGAGCGGGTACGCGGTGCTGCTGAGGCGTCGGTGAAACGGGCTTTGGAACGGGCCGGTTCCCGGATCGTGTCCAAGGGCAAACGTGACGCCACTGTTGCCGCCGCTGTCGCCGACATCCCCACCTGGGCGGTACCGGCCCGCCTCGGACCTGTACTCGTCGCCGCAATCGACGACGTCGATGAGGCCAGCCTGCTCGCCACTGTCCTCGCCGAGCTGCAGACGCTGTGGGGCCGGTATGTGACCGCCGCATCGGACTTCGCGCTGCGGCAGGCCGCCCGGCTGGTTGGCATGGACGTCAACGAGGCGTTCGCGGTGTTGGACGGACGGTTCCGCGCGGACCGGGCTGCCGGCTGGCTGTTTCTCTCCGAACGGCTGACGGACGTCACACGGGCAGCGCTGCTGATGGACCCGTCGGAGGCGATCGCCGCCGGCCGGCTGGTGTCCCCGTCTGTGGCCCGGGCGGCTATCGCGGTGGCTGGCGGATTCAACGGCCCCACTTCGCAGGGGATCAACACGGAGACGCTGCTGCCGGTCGACCGGTCCGAGCATTTCGGCGGGATCGGTACCGGGACCACGATCAAAGAGTTCGCGGAGAGTCGCGGCGCGGACGTGGAGCGGTACCAGTGGATCCACGGCTTCTCCGAACGGGCGTTCGAACCACATCTTGCCCTCGACCGCAGGTTCTTCGACAGCTGGGACGACGACACCCTGCGCGCACCGGAGGGCGCCGACTTCATGGGCAGCCACATGCGGCCGGGAGATCACAAAGGTTGCTCCTGCGACATGGTCCTCGTCTGGACACCACCCGCACAGCAAGGAGACACACAGTGACCGTCACCGACGAGCCGCTGGTCGCCGGGGCGATCCGCAGCCACAACAGCAGGACCACTGACGGCGAGTGGAACGCCGACGAGGCCCGCCGTAACCTGCCCGGCGACGAAGGCATCCTCCGAGAGGCCCACGCCTGGGTCGACCCGTCGGGAAGCCCAACCGTCAAGGGCAGCTACCGCCTCGTTCACCACAGTGTCACCCAGGACGGCGAGGTTGGCGCCGCGAACATCACCGCCTGCCTGTCCGGGATTCACACCCTCAACCGGGCCGACAGCTCGATCCCCGACGGGGACCGTGAGGCCGTCTACAACCATCTGCGGAACCATCTCGTCTCCGGCGGGCGGCCCGAAGGGTCGATTCCGGAGCTGCGCGACGCCAAGGAGGAGGCGTCCATCGACGAACCCGTTGTCGCCGGCTCACC
>NZ_VATX01000051.1:0-5560 GCF_005774635.1 Glutamicibacter sp. V16R2B1 | reverse complement strand
CGATGCTCGACGAGTTCATGGAGTTCGTCGGCTCCGTTCCGCCCGATGCGCTTCGGGGCCGCTACCGCCCGCTCGACTTCGGCGAGAACGGGCAGCCGTGACTCTCCCGCCCGGCTACCAGCTCGTCATCGTCCCGCCGTACGGGTCGAGCGGCCTCGAGCGCGATGTGATCGCGACGGACAGCGAGGTCATCCGCACCCGCGACGAGGCGGTCGCGCTGGCGTGGGCTGACCATCGGCGCTCTCTGATCGAGGCGCACCTGCGGCAGGCGACCGGATGGTCGGGACGCGGGGAGCCGGCGAGATGGCCGGAGCCGATCCGGTCCGAGTGCCAGCGGATCCTCGCCCTGAACCGCGTGCACCGGCCGACCGACGCCTACCTGGAGATTTTCCCGGAGGACGGTCCGGTCATGACCCACGCGCTGGCCACCGGCGATCCGTCGGGCCTGCGGGACCTGACCAACCTGATCTGGCGGGACGACACGCACCAGTACGAGATCCTGCCCATGGCCGACGGGGGAACGTCGGCGGTACGGCGCAGGCGCACCGACCTGCGGTTCCGGTTCGAGTTCTCCGGACGGCTCGTCTACGACCCGGAGTTCGAGCGGGACTATTCGGGTCACGCCGACCCGACGTTCACGATCGGCGGCCGAGACTTCGTCACCGAGCTGGAGGACGACAAGGGCTACGCGGTAACAGCCACGTTGAACGGCGAGACGGCCGCCGAGGGCACGCTGCACGTGTCGATGGGGTCGCAGGGCTACTCATGGAACACCCCGGGCGATGCGGACGAGCTGAAGGTCGGGGATGTCGACCTGATCCTGGCGCTGATGCGGCTGTCGAAGCTGGGGGAGAACGAGGTGGATGTGACGCTGGTTATCGAGCAGGTGCCCGCTGGTGGCTGACCTACGCGCCCTAGTCCGGCAGCTCAGATCGCTCACCCGCAGGGCCGAAGGTGGCACCGTCACCCAACCCCCACCGGGCGACAGCCGGCCTGTCATCGGTGCCCACGGCGCCCACGATCTGGCCGACCTGATGGTGGGCCCTGCCGAGCAGATGGAGCGGCTGGTGGGCGGTTTGACCACCGTCCCGAACCCGCTGTGCGTTAATCCGGTTGAGGTCGTCCAGTACGGGCGGCCGACACAGTGGCTGTGTGGCTGCAACCCTCACGATCAAGCCACAGGCGGGATGCTCGGCCTCGACCCGGGCGGGGGCTGACATCGGCCAGATGTTCGGTTCTCATACGCGACCCGACCCGAATGTGCAGATCGTTTACTTCCGCCGCCGGGCGATGTGAACACAGCCCACATCGGAACCCGGTTATCCACAGGCGGCGGTGAGACCACACCGTCCCCGCCCTCGACGTCGTACGTTGCTGTCGGCGGCCCGCCAGCGCGCGGGGGCCGGGCCGCCACCCTGCTACTCTCAAATCACCGTCTTCTCTGTCGACGGCTTCTTCGCACAAGGGGCGCCCCGCTGTTGGCGCAGCGGCCCCCACACAGCCCCGGGTTGCCGCCCGGGGCTTTCGTGTTTCCCCAAGGGCTGCTCAGCGGCGCAGAGACCCCGTAGGCCGCGACAGGCGGGCCGCCCCGCCCAGCCCCATCAGGTAGGTCAGCAGCCACACCGCGGCGTCCATCCGGTTCGGGCTGTCGTTCCCGCCCAGCCACGTGCACATTTCCCCCTCCATCTCGCCCAGGTCGGCGGCGTGCTGCACCCGGTTCCCGGCCTCGTAAAGGGCGGCCACCGGTTCGGCGCGGGTCCGCTTGCCTGTCTTCGCATGGACGATCCGGATCCCGGGCAGGGCCCGATCCTTCGGGATCACCTCTTCTTCTTGGAGTTGCTTCCACGCCACCTGCAGCACGAGTTTGTTCAGCGCATAGCCCTGGTTGCCTTCGGCGATGAACCCGGTGGCGTCGAACTCCAGGAAAGCGAGGCAGGCGGCACGGCCCCACTGGGCGGGGGAGCTGTTCAACGTGCGGTCGGCGAGGACCCACGCCCGGTCCGCGTTCACGCCGACACCACGGCCCCCGACGACGATCCCCGCGGCGTCACCTGACCCGTCCTCGGTGACCGAAGGATCGATCGACACCACAACCTGTGCGAGCTGCGGCACCTGGTCGGGCCGGCACTGGTCAAACCAGGCCCGTTTCCACCCCGCGCCTTCGATCGGCGCCGGCCGCTGCTGGTACAAGGCGGACCAGACCCGGCCGCCGACCCGCCGGCGGATCTCAGCCAGTGCCTCTTCGTCGTACCGTTCCGGCCATAGGGCTTCGCCGCGGGCCCGGCCGAGGAGATCGTCGTCCGATTCGGCGAGGGCGGGCAGGTTGATGACCCGCCACCGCCCGGCCTCGTCGGCGTCGGCGAGGAGCCGTCCGGCGATGTCGTCCTCATCCCACCGGGTGAGGATCAGGATGATGGCCCCGCCGGGCTCCAGACGGGTCAGGAACGTCGACTGCCACCACTCCCATGCCCGGCGGCGCATCGTCGGCGAGGCTGCGTCTGCGGCGTCTTTGAACGGGTCGTCGCAGATCCCCAGATGCATGCCACGGCCCGTAAGAGCACCGCCGATACCGGTCGTGACCATGCCACCCTCATGGCCGTCCAAGTTCCACCGGTTCGCCGCCTTCGACGACGCAGCCAGCCGCACGCCCAGATCCAGCGTGCCATCGGTTCCGTCGTGCTGTTCGATCTGGTCGCGGATCCACCGGCCATGCTCGTCAGCCAGCTCCGCACCGTAGGAGGCCAATGCCACCCGGCGGTCGGGGAAACGGCGCAGATACCAGAGCGGGCCCCAGCGGGATGCCCTCCGGGTTTTGCCGTGCCGCGGCGGCATGGTGATCATCACCCGGTCGATCAGACCCTCGGCGATATCCACAAACGCCTGATCAACCAGATCCAGGTGCGGGGCCTGCATCTCCCGGCCACCCGTCACCCTCGCGGCCAACGCCCCCGGTGACACATCCACAACCTGATCGGCCAGCGACCCGCGGTCCAACTCGGCCAGCCTGGCTCGCAACTCCAACTCCCGGCGAAGCAGCCCCAGGCGGCGCTCAGCCAGCGTCTCGGCCAGCACGCTCCCGCTCCGCCAGCTGCCGTTCCAAATCGGCGACCTCCGCGGCAATCGCGTCGATCGTCCGCACCTCATGCTTCACCGGCGCGTCCAACCCGACCAGCTTCGCCCGACGGTCCTGGATCTTCAACAGCCGGTCGATCGCCTGCAGCACCGGGCCGTCGTCGACCAGTGGGGCCCCGTGGCCCTCCAAGATCTCGGCCTCGCCGTTGTCGTTGATGACCGGCTTGCCCTCGCGGATGAGCCGTCCTTGGGAGACCGTCACATGCTCACGGGTCAGCACGGCCATCGCAGCCTCATACAGCCGGTCCAGCCGTTCCAGTTCCAGTACACGCAGTTCGTCGCCGGCCTCGCGGATCGTGGCCGCCAGCACTCGCTGCACCGCTCGACGGGCGGCGGAACGGTGGGAGTAGCCGAGGGCGACGGCGATCGCCTCGTAGGTTTTCCCATCGGCGCGCATGTTCGCCGCATCCCGGTCACGTTCCGCGTTGCGGATCGTGCGTTCACCGTCGGCTTTCGCCACGTGTCACCCCCTTACGTGCTGTCACAGGTGCTGAATCGGTTGCTTCAGATCAGTCTAGGTGCGGATTCCGTGCTATCCGCCGTCGAGGATCTCCTGTTCGAGCCGAGGCCAGTCGGGGAAGCCGCCGTACACCTGCCGGTAGTAGGGGAGGCGGGCCTGTGGGGTGGTGAGGTCGGCCCAGCATTTCTGGCAGAGGCCCGGTGGGACGGTGAGTGTGCCGTTGCGCCAGTTGGTGTGGCTGGTGGCGAAGCGGAACGGGGTTCGGCATCGTTCGCAGGCCGCGTAGTACGGGGCGAGGATCTTTGACCATCGGCCGAGGCGGATGTTCATGTTCTTGACATCGGTGCTGTCGGCTGGTGGCAGGGGCAGTGGCAGTCGTGGGAGTAGACGCACACCCCCGGGCACATCTCATGCGGGCAGGGCCCGAACACCTCGCCGTCGACGCACCTGTCGGTTTCCTCGTCGAGGCCGCAGTGGCAGCGGTGGTCCGGGGCTGTGGGGTTGCCAAGGCAGACCGGGCAGGTGGTGGCCATGCCTGCTTCGGCCTGGTCGACCCAGGCGGCGGGCGGGGTGACGGTCACCGTGGCGGCTTGATCTCGGAGTTGAGCGAGAGGTCCGGGGGATGCGGGGCGGGAGCCACGGGTCGCCAGCGCGGATCGTAATCCGCATGATCGCGCCAGATTGAGGCGAAGTTGCTAAGCGTCATGGACGCGGCTCGGTCGTGGAGGTTGCCCCTGGAGAAGTTGGGGTGCGGGTGATCTCTCTGGCGTAGACGTCGCATGCGAACGAGAACGGCGTCCCGCTGGAACGGCGTGAGACTTAGCGCCCTCGACTCCTCCTCGTCAAGTCGCGCCTCAATGAATTCGTCCATCTCTACTGCGCGATCGACGAGCCGGTGGATGTCGGCGACGTCCATCACAACAAATCCCTTCATGGACGCATCCCGTCCGAGTGGATGATGGCATCCTCGCCGAGCCGCTTCCAGAACCGGCCCTCGCCGAGCCGGACGGCCACCCCGTACCAGCGCCCGCACGGGCAGGGCCACGCTTCGCCGGGTGGCAGCGCGGGCACCTGCCAGTCAGGGCTGTGGTCGGCCTCGCGCATCGGCGGGTCGCAGTAGTGCGTCCAGCCGAGAAGGTTGACGGTGCGTTCCTCGGTCGTGTCCTGCCGAGGGGACGTCATTCGTCCAAGTCCAGCTGCGGGCCGAGGTCCGGATGCCATGACGGTTCGTAGCCCGGCTGGTCGGAGAACTCGAAGGCGCACATCCGGGCCGCATAGTTCACGCCGTCGGCGTAGCCGGCCGCGTGTGGGTCGATGTCACGCATCAGCTCGGCTGCGTCCCAGGAGGCGAGGTGCCGTTCGTCTACGGTCATGCCTTCGACGTCGAGCGATGGGGGCATGAAGCCGGGCGGCGGGTCGGAGTAGTCGACCGGGCCGACCATGGTGCGGATGAAGGTGAGGATGGCACGGCGGTATTGGGCGTCTTGGTCGAGAATCATGGCGCCTGATCCTGCAGGTCGGGCTGCTGGTCCGCCCTCCAGTTGGCTTTTGCTTGGGTGGCAGTAGCTCCCACGGGCGTTGTTGTCGTTGGGGGTCACGGCGCCCAGCCGGGGTCGTAGTCCTCGTGGTGCCGCCAGATGCGGCCGATGTGCTGCAGCGCCTCGATGCCCACCTCGTCGACCGGCGGCGCCCCGTCCTCCGATGCGGCCTCCATGGCGTCGACGAGGTCGTCGAGGGCAGCGCAGCGGACCTCCACGGGGCGCCGGACATCGAAGGGGGTGTTCGGGTGGTCGACGTCGACCCGCTCCTCGTCGATGCGCTCCCGACAGAAGGCGATGAGCGCGTCCAGCGCCTTGGTGTTACGCAGGTCGGTCACGGCGCCCACTCCTCGCGGTAGTCCGGGTGATGCCGCCAGATCGCGGCGATGTGGCTGAGGACCACCTTCGCCAGATCGCACGGCCTGCTGTG
>NZ_VATX01000050.1:0-1396 GCF_005774635.1 Glutamicibacter sp. V16R2B1 | reverse complement strand
TGCCGTGAAGCTTAAGTCGATCTTGGATGGTTGATCTTCTGCTGTTGTTGGCTGGTGGGTTGGTACGGCGTGGCGGCGTGGCATCTGTGCTGGTGGGTGGTTTGGTCACGGTTCGTGGCTTCGATGGTGACCCCGGACCAGGTGTCGGTCGGGGTGTTGGTGACGGCGGTCCCGCGGGACGCGGTGGACGAGGCGGTCGCCGTCTGCGGGGTGAGGGCGCGGCGGGCGGGCGGGAAGCTGCCGCCGCATGTGACGGCCTATCTGACGTTGGGGATGTGCCTGTTCCCGGACGACGACTACGCCGAGGTCGCGGCGAAGGTGACCGGGTCGTTGGACCGGTTCGGCTGCTGGGACGCGGTGTGGGCGCCGCCGAGCGCGAGCGGGATCACCCAGGCGCGCAAACGGCTGGGCCCTCAGGTGATGGCCGAGGTGTTCGAGCGGGTCGCGGGCCCGGTCGCGACGCTGTCCACGCGCGGGGCGTGGCTGCGGGGGCGGCTGCTGCTCGCGGTCGACGGGTTCGAGGTCGACGTGCCCGACACCGAGGAGAACGCCGCCGAGTTCGGCTACGCCGGCTCGGGTGAGAAACGGTCGGCGTTCCCGAAGCTGCGGGTCGTCGCGCTGGCGGAGTGCGGCACGCACGCGTTCCGGGCCGCCGAGGTCGGCGGGTGGACGACCAGCGAGAAGGCCCTGGCCCGGGGACTGCTGATGAGGCTTCGCCGGGACGAGGTGCTGACCGCCGACCGGGGGTTCTACTCGTTCGACAACTGGGGACTGGCGGCCGGCACCGGCGCGGACCTGATCTGGCGGGCCCCGACCGGGCTGGGCCTGCCGGTCGTGAAGGTCCTGTCCGACGGCACGTTCCTGACCGTGCTGATCAACCCGAAGGTCACCGGTGCCCGGCGGCGGGCCGCGCTGCTCAGCGCCGCGAAGGCCGGCACCGACCTCGACCCGGACGAGGCGCACCTGGCCCGGGTCGTCGAGTACGACATCCCCGACCGGGCCGGGGGCGGCACCGGCGAACTGGTCGTCGTGCTGACCACGATCCTGGACCCCCGTGACGCCCGGGCCGACGAGATCGCCGCCGGCTACAACGAGCGGTGGGAGGAGGAGACCTCCAACGACCAGCTCAAGACCCACCTGCGTGGCCCCGGCAGGATCCTGCGCTCCCGGCTGCCCGACCTCGCCGTCCAGGAGATGTGGGCCTGGCTGACCGTCCAGCACGCGCTCACCGCCCTGATCGCCGGCGCCGCCGAGGCCGCCGACATCGACCCCGACCGGGTCGGCTTCGCCCGAACTCTGCGCCTGGTCCGCCGTTCCGCCACCGGGACGGCGGACATTCCCCCCTGAGGACTGGAAAGCCCACCTGGCCCGGTTCCACGCCGAGATCACCCGCACG
>NZ_VATX01000049.1:0-1801 GCF_005774635.1 Glutamicibacter sp. V16R2B1 | reverse complement strand
CACCGACTACCGAGTGGTCGAAGGCGGCGAGGGTGCCGGCACCCGGATCGCCTACCGCCTGCACGCCACCAAGAAGCGCATCCGCGAGGTGGAGGCGCTGGTCAGCGCGCCCTCGGCGGGCGTCCTGCTGGAAGCCGACCAGCGCTCGTCCCTGCGCACGCAGTGGTCGGTCCGCGCGGCGGGCGCCGGCGGCAGCACCGTCACGGCGCTGACAACCTGGGACGGCGCGGGCGGTGTCGGTGGCTTCTTCGAGAAGACCTTCGCGCCGATCGGTATCCGCAAGCTCAGCAATGCGGTGCTGGACGGGCTGGAGGCCAGGCTCCGCTGATCTCCGCCGGGTGCGTCGGGTGTGCCCGGTGCATCGGGTGCGTCGGCGCACGGCCGGCGTCCACCGGATCCGTTTCGGCGCCGGCCCCCGCGCGGCCGCTCTCCACAGCGCCGCTCCCGTCACGGCCGCTTTGGGTGCGGGCGCTCTCGGTGCGGCAGTGAAGGCGCACGATGGTGCCGGCGGGCGACGAGCTGAGCTGGACCAGGTCACAGAGCTGATGGGCGAGCCACAGTCCGCGCCCGCCCTCCGCGTCAAGGGCGGGAGGCCGCCGCCCGGCCAGCATGTCCCGTACATGACCCCGGTCGGAGACCTCGCAGATCAGCATGGCCTCCTCCACCCAGACGCGGAGCACACCACCACCGCCGCCGTGGCGCACGCTGTTGGTGAGGATCTCGTGGAGCGCCAGTTTCAGGTCGGCTGCCCGCTGCGGCAGCACACCCGCCCTGCTGGCCAGCACCAGGACCTGGCGGCGGGCGGCCAGCAGGTTGTCGGCGGTGAACGGCAGCCGGGTCACGGCCGCGTCCGACACGGCAGGAGCGGGCAGTCCCCCACCGCCGGAACCGTGCTCCGGAATTCCTCGCACAGATCCTCCGCCGCCGCAGATCCCTACCGAAAGTGACAGTTCATGCAGATTCGTTGACATGTCCCACCAGCGGATGCACACGATAATCCGTCGGGTAGGCGCCGCCGCCGGCGTCGGTGGGGACCGTCAGCGCCGTCACAGATCGTCCGGTCGCCAGGCCCGTCCAGCCGGCGGCAGTCGGCCGCAAAGGGTGGCAAAGGGCCCGGACCCGGCCAGGTGGCCGTGAACGTGCACACGGCGTCGCGCCCGGGGTGCGGCCTCACCCCGAACGCCACGGGCTATCCGGCGAGAGGGATTATCAGAGGTAACAGCCCCCGGGAGGATCCGGCGGGGACGACGAGGACACAGGCAAAGGCGGTTGCGGATCGTGACGACGGTGTCCGTCCCGGAGACGGTGACTGTCCAGGCGCGGATCGCCGCGGAGCTGGGCGTACGCGAGGGGCAGGTGACCTCCACGATCGACCTGCTCGACGGCGGGGCCACCGTGCCGTTCATCGCCCGGTACCGCAAGGAGGCGACCGGCGCCCTCGACGACGCGCAGCTGCGCACCCTGGAGGAGCGGCTGCGCTACCTACGGGAGCTGGAGGAGCGACGCACGGCGGTTCTGGACTCCATCCGCAGTCAGGGCAAGCTCGACGAGGCCCTCGAAGCGCAGATCATGGCGGCCGAGACCAAGGCCCGGCTGGAGGACATCTACCTCCCCTACAAGCCGAAGCGCCGCACCAGGGCGCAGATCGCGCGTGAGGCGGGGCTGGAGCCGCTCTCCGACGCCCTGCTGACCGACCGCACGCTCGACCCGCGCGCGGCCGCCGGGGCGTACGTCGACGCGGAGAAGGGTGTCGCCGACGCCACCGCCGCGTTGGAGGGCGCCCGCGCCATCCTGGTCGAGC
>NZ_VATX01000048.1:0-4528 GCF_005774635.1 Glutamicibacter sp. V16R2B1 | reverse complement strand
ATCGGGTGGCGCACTGCCGCAAGCCCACCTCTGCGGACCAGGCACAGCTCGTGCGCGAGATACGGCGCCGGGGCCCGGCCGTCGCCGAAACCGACCTCGTAGAACGTCGTGTCGGCGAAGCTGTGGACCTCGACCACCTTGCCGGTGCGGCCGTGCGTGTCATGGCCGCACCACACGAAGTGGCTCGCCACGGTGACCCTGTCGCCCAAGGAGTACCGCGTCTCCGTGCTCGTCTCAGTCATTGATCAACTTCCCCTGCATGTCGAAGTCGCCGATCTGCTCGCGGACCGCGGTGAGAACCTCAGCCGGTGGGCGCCAGAAACCGAGTGCGCCCCGGGCAGGCACCGGCTGTTCCAGCGGGCGAACGTTCCGCAGCGGGTAGTGGGACATTGGCCCGTTGCCGCCCATCGCCCACGGGGAGCAGGTGTACGGCCCGTCCGGATGTAGGTGCGCGAGGCGGGATGTCCGCACGCAGGCGAGGGAGCCATGCGGCCACATCGGCTTCGCCGAGATCGTGGCGACGGCGACCACCGCGCCGAACACCCGGGCGCCCGCCAGCACCTCGGAGCCCGGCCGCCCGCTGAGCTTGGCGATCAGCTCCACGGCTTCCAGCCAATCGTCGTCCCACTCGCGGGCGGCGTGGATCAGAACCGGGCCGGTGACCAGCCCCAGCCACTTCCGCCTGTTCTCGACATCCTTCCCACCATGGGCTACGGCCCACGCCCATGGCTGGCGAAGGGTGATAGCGCGAATGTCACCCATGAGATCCTCCCCCTCGGACTCGACGGGATACAACTCGAATCAACGCTCGTATGAGGCGGTCAAAGTCCTGCCGGCGTACCTGCTCGGCGACCCACGCGGAATGCTCGGCGCTGCTGGTGCAGCAACATTCCGGCGAGTCCCATCCGAGCATCCCGCCAGCTTCGTCTACTGCCTGAACGCAACCCGTGGTGGGAATGCGCCTCATGCTGATCTGAGTGTATCTCCGAGATGCTCGTTCATCCCGCCATTCAGACGTGTGTTGAAACGGGCGAACCAATTCGCTGTGGCGTCCTTCCCCATCCCGAAGTCAACGCCGGGGATGGTCCACACGGTGCCGCGCCCTTGAGCTTGCGCGTCGCCGATCCGGTCGGCGAGAGCGATCTCCTCGGCGAGATCCGAGATGTTGACGGTCGCGACGCGAGGCACGTCCGTCGTCCGCAGAAACTTGACCCGCTCCTTGACAGTCATCCCAGCCCACACCCCTTCAGGCTCCCGGCGGGACAGCGCCCAGTGCAGGCAGGACACGGCCACAGGGCAGCCGGCGCACACCTTCTTCGCCGCATCCACCAGCGGGCCCGTCTCCCCTTCCGCAGTGAACATGTCCGGGTCGGCGCCCCGGCATTCGGCGCCGTCCCGCCAGTCCCACACAGGCCCCCCGGCCCCGCTCATGAGGCGATCGGAAGGTCAGTGGCCGTGGTCGGGCCTGCGGTCCGGTACACAAACGCCCGCCCGGCTTCAGACGGCGGGGGTACTGCCGGCCGGCGGATGACCACAGTCCTCTCCGACGTGTCCAGTTCCGGCGCCGGCTCGGGGTTGTCTCCGCTCTGGCAGATCACGAGAAGCAGGACTGATAGTCGGACTGCCTGTTCACCGGTAATGCTCGGCGCGGCCCGGCGGATCAGATTCTCCGCGAGGCTCAACGCTTCTTCCGGGGTGAGGCGCAGTGGGGCTGCGACCCGCCTGTTTCCGGGGCCGTCGCCCAGCCAGATGTAACGGGATCGGGGAAGGGTGTAGACCGCGAGTGGGCATGTCATGACAGGGCCTCCCCAGCGAGTTCCAACAGAAGATCTCCGTGGCATGGGCTGTCCGCCGGGCACCAGCAGGCCAGCGTCCTACCGGCCAAGGTGGGCAGGTTGTCCAAGACCCATGTCCGGGAGTAGGCCCGACTGCCAGAGAAGATCAGGTCGGGGCCTACCCCGGCGAGCCATGCGGCGTGCCTTTCGAGGGCCCGGTCCCGGCCGTGCTCGGCGATGGTGAACGGGTTTCCCCAGCTGGTTCCGCGGCTGACGACCACGGCGCCTTCGGTGAGGCGGGTGCCGCGGGCCCGGGACCGCTGAACCCGGCGGGCGGTCATGACGCCTCCGCGCAGAGGTCGGCCAGTAGATCGGCCTGCCCTGTGACTTCGACGGGCGGCTTCGCGAGGCCGAGCACCTTGGCTCGCTGCGCACGGTCGCAGGTGCGCCAACGAGCGAGCCGGGCATAGTCGTGGCTGGCGTCGACGGACACGCCAGTCCGGCCAAGCGCGGACGCGACGAGCGCGGATGTGCCTGTCCCGCCGAACGGGTCGGCGACAACGCCGCCGGCCGGGGACCAGCCGAGGACGATCCGGCGGACGAGCGCGGACGGGAACGCAGCATAGTGTTCGGGTAGCGGCCGGCCGTCGAGCGGGGATGTCGCGGGCGGGGTGAACGGCTCGGACGCCAGGTCCCCGACGGAGTCGGGGAGACGGCCGAGTACACCTACGGTGGTCAGCCTGTTCTTGGTGCCGTTCTGCGCGTTGCCTGCCGCGTTGGCCGGTCGTTGCCGCGCGTTCGTTCCAGGCCCGTAGTACCGCAGTGTGTGCTCGGCGTGCGGTTCGCGGATCTCGTCGATCGCAGCGAAGTACCGCGGGGCCTTCGTGAGGTGGAACAGGTACTCGTGAGACGAGCGGCACCTGTCGGTCACACTCTCCGGTAGCCCGTTGATCTTGCGCCAGATGATGTCCCTGCGCAGGATCAGGCCGAGGTCGTCGACCGCGGCGAGGGCGAACCGCCATGGCAGGCCGATCAGGCTTTTGTCGGGCACGGGGTGCACCGCGGTCCGGCCGTAGGTGGACGCCTGCGCCCGGTCGGCGCGCTGGCCGGTGGCGCCCTGGGGGCCGGAGCGGCCGGCGTACTTGTCGCCGAGGTTCACGAAGATCGACCCGGTGGGCTTGAGTACCCGGGCGCATTCGCGGACGACGTCGATCAGGTTGGCGACGTATTCGGCGGGTGTGGATTCGGCGCCGATCTGCCCGTCGTAGGCCTGTCCGCCGTCTTGGTAGGCGCGCAGGCCGAAGTAGGGCGGGCTGGTGACGACAAGATCGACAGACTGGTCAGGCAGGGGCAGGGCCCGTGCGTCGCCTCGCAGGACGACGGCGGTCATCCGTTGCTCCGAATGGGCATCAGCAGGTACCGGTAGCCGTCCGGGTTCACCTCGGCGTTCTCGTCGCCGCTGACACCGGTGAGGATCGCAGGCTTGTTCCCCGCCAGCGTCATGTCCTCGGCTGACGCGAACCCGAACTGGGCCGTCTTCTCCTCAATCACGCCCAGGGCGTCGAGGAGGTAGGCCGGGTTGTAATGGACGACCAGCTCGGGGCCGTCGTAGGCGACGGGCAGGGCCTCGGAGGCCTGCGCTTCCCCTCCGGTGCCGGCTTCGAGGACGAGGTTGTCGGTGGTGAAGGTCAGCTTCACGGGGGCGGTGCGGGGGGCGACGAGGGCGACCCGCTTGACGGCTTCGGTGAGCGGGCCGATGTCGACCCGGGCGGCGAGGGGGGTGCTGTCCGGCAGGAGCTTCCGGTAGGGCGGGAAGGTGCCTTCGATCAGCCGGGTGGTGGTCTTCCGTCCGGCGATCTCGAACCCGGCGAGGGCCTCACCGGATTTGCCGGTGCCGAAGTGCAGGACAACATCGTTCTTGCCGGCGTGCCTGGCAAGGTCGGCGAGGGTCTTCGCGGGGACGAGCGCCGTAGTCTCCTCGGTGTCGCCAGTGTTGCGCTGCCAGTCGATGGTGCGGACGCCCAGCCGGTACCGGTCGGTGGCGGCGAGGGTCAGCTTGTCCCCGGTCACCTCGACGCGGACCGCGGTCAGCACGGGGAGGGTGTCGTCACGGCCGGCGGCGATGGCAACCTGGGCGACAGCGGAGCCGAACACCAGGCCCGGCACCACCCCGGTCACTGTTTCCGGCATCGGCGGCAGCGACGGGTAGTCGTCGACGGGCAGCATCGGCAGGGCGAACCGGCTGTTGCCGCAGACCAGGGTCAGGCGGGTGCCGTCCACTGCCACGTCGACCGGGGCGTCGGGCAGCGACTTGGTGATGTCCGCGAGCATCTTGCCGTTGACGAGGCCGCGGCCCGGGTCGCCGACGTTCGCGGCGACGTCGGCCTGCGCGGACACCTCGTAGTCGAACGCGGCGACCTTCAGCCCGTCGCCGGTCGCGTCGAGGAGTAGGCCGGCGAGGACCTGCAGCTGGGTGGTCGCCCGGGTCGGCAGGGTGCGGGCGGTCCACGCCACCGCGTCGGTGAACTCGTCACGCTCTACTCGGAACTTCATCGGAGGACCTCCAGAACGATTTGGCGGTGGCGGGGGCGCCACAGGTGGACTTCCTGACCGGCGCGGCGAAGGGTCGCGGCGAACGCCAGCTGGGCTGGGCTGGCTTTGTAGGTCTCGTTCTTCAGTTCGGCCCAGACGGCGCGGTCCCGGAGGAACAGCCAGTCAGGCAGGCCGGAGGTGTTCTTCCTGCTGTCGTGGTC
>NZ_VATX01000047.1:0-4591 GCF_005774635.1 Glutamicibacter sp. V16R2B1 | reverse complement strand
CACCAGCGACACAGCGGGCGGATCCAGCTGTGGTGCGGGTACGGCAATGGCGAACGACACCGGGGGCCTCCTCCCAGCTCGTCAAAGAGAGGGGGAGGATCAGTAGGGCAGCGAACCGGGCGCGGCGATCGTGGTGATCGACTGGCCGGTTCGCTGCCCTACTGATCCTCCCCCTCTCTTTGACGAGCTGGGAGGAGGCCCCCGGTGTCGTTCGCCATTGCCGTACCCGCACCACAGCTGGATCCGCCCGCTGTGTCGCTGGTGCGCGCCGCCAGCCGTCCGCAGACCGCGGACGACCGGTGGGCGTTGGACGGCGTCACCTACCTGCCGGAGGTTGCCGCACAGGTCATCCTCGGCGACCCGTGCGGCCCGGCCGGTGTCGGCCTTGCCGCGATCGTCACCCCGACGTC
Source organism: Glutamicibacter sp. V16R2B1 (assembly GCF_005774635.1). Taxonomy (NCBI): domain Bacteria; kingdom Bacillati; phylum Actinomycetota; class Actinomycetes; order Micrococcales; family Micrococcaceae; genus Glutamicibacter; species Glutamicibacter sp. V16R2B1. The sequence continues at coordinate 4,181 of NZ_VATX01000047.1, read as the reverse complement.
AGGCACTTCGGCGTCGGGCGGAACGCTGACCGCCGACACCTACGGCTACAAGGTGACCGCCCTCTCCCAGTGGGGTGAGGGCCTGCCATCAGCGGAGGTGACGCAGACCACCACCGGCTCTACGAGCACGGTGACGCTGACGTGGACCGCGGTTGCCGGGGCCGAACAGTACCGGGTGTACGGGCGGACGTCGGGCGGGCCGTGGGGGCTGCTCGCCACCGTGTCTGCGCCGACTGTGTCGTGGACGGACACCGGTTCGGCGTCGGTTGGGGCGGCCCCGCCGACCGCGGACACCTCGGGCACCTACAGCTACACGGCGCCGGGCGTCGTCGAATGGATGCCGTACTCGGTGTCCGCCTACGACCGGTGCACGTTGATGACCGCCAGCGGCCGGGATTTCGTTGGCAGAGCGACCCGGCTGCTGGAGGCTGCCACCCCGAAGGCGGTTGAGCGGGAGTTCTGGGACGGCACCCGGGCCCGCACCGCCGGGTTGGGAAACCGGTATCTGACCAAGCAGGGTGCTGCGACGGTGGTCAACCCGACGCCGGGCACCGCCGTGTCGTTCACCCGCGGCCTGCTTCTGCTGGAGCAGGCGCTGGCCGACTCCGGGTTCGGCGCCCCCGGCATGGTCCACTGCCGGCCCGAAGCGCTCGACGACACCGCCCAACTGTTCCGCCGCACCGGAAACCTGATCCTCACCAGCAGGGACACCATCGTCGTGCCCGGTGTCGGCTACTCGGGCCGCGGCCCGGCCGGTGACAGCAACGAGGTGCCGGCCGCCGGCAAAACGTGGATGTTCGCCACCGGGCTGGTCGAGTACCGGGAAACCCCTGCGGCGATGGACCCAGGCTGGACGTCCGGCGGACAGCCGTCGCCCAACGCGATCGACCGAAACATCAACATGGTCACCGCCTGGGCCCGGAAGACCGCCCTCGCCTCGTGGGATGGGCAGGCGCACTACGCCGTCCTCGTGGACCTCCCGGCATGAGGCGGCGGCCGTGGTAGACGTCCCCACCGAGACCGAGTTCGAGGCCGCCCTCGACGTGATCGAGGCGGACATCGCCGACCTGCGTGCCCGGGTGTCCGCGCTGGAGCCGCACATCCCGCCCGGCGCCCCGGCGATCTCCGGCGTTGCCACGGCGGACCGGACGACCACCGCGGCAACGCTCGTCGCGCAGGTTGATCCGCAGGGCCAGCCGTTCACCTGGCAGTACGAATACGGCACTTCGACCAGCTACGGCAGTGTCAGCCCGGCCGCGCCCGCCGCCGGGACCGCCGCCGCGCAGACCGTCCAAACGCAGATCTCCGGCTTGACGTCGGGTGCGGTCTACCACTTCCGGCTCGTCGTGACGAGCGCCGCCGGCACATCCACCTCCGGCAACGAGACGTTCATCGCCAACACCGGTAGCACCGGCCCGGCGCCGACCGTCCCGTCGGTCACCAGCGTCGCAGCCAGCAGCGTCATCAACACCAGCGCCGTCCTGTCCGCGCAGGTCTCGCCCAACGGGTCGACCACCGCGTGGAGGTTCGAGTACGGGCTGACGACCAGCTACGGCGGGCTCGCGCCGATCCCCGACGGCAGCGTCGCGACCGGTGCGGCGATGACCGTCAGCGCCACCGTTACCGGACTCGCCGCCGGCACGACCTACCACTACCGGCTGCGGGCCGTGAACAGCTCGGGGACCACGACCAGCAGCGACCGGACCTTCACGACCACCGCGACCGCGCCAGCCATCGGCCGGATCACCCGGTCTGGGAAGGCCCTGCAGCTCAACGGCGGCCAGTACAAGTTCGCCGGCATGTCGTGGCCGCACGCGGTCGGCTGCGGCCCGGCCGGCTCCCAGCCCACCCCCGCGCAGGCCGCGCAGTTCTTCGCCGAGTTGAACCCGCGGTCGATGACCCGCATCTGGGTCATGCCCGGGATGAGCCTCACCGCCTACGACACGGTGTTCGCCGCCGCGAAGGCCGCCGGGCAGTACCTGTGCGTCACCCTCCTCAACGGCTCCTCCAGCTGCACCTCGTACACCCCGACGTACACGACCCCGCTGGACTCGACCGCCGCGGCGTGGATCGACTCGGTGTGCACCCGGCATGCGAATGAAGCCACCGTCGCCATGTACGAGATCTGCAACGAGGCGAACGAGGCCAACAGCAACATCGCCGGCTGGTATCAGGCTGTCGCCACCCGCATCAAGCAGCGCGACCCGCAGGCCCTCGTCGGGACCGGCGGTGGCAGTGCCGCGAGCAACGCGGGTGTGATCGCCGCGTTCGCGGCTGGCAGCGCCATCGACCTGATCAGCTACCACGACGTCTACGCGCCCGCCGGCACCCTCGGTCCCCGCGCCGCCGCGTTCACCACTGCGGCGAACACGGCCAACAAGCCCTGGTACATGGGGTCCCGCAGCTTCGCCGGGACCGGCGGTGACACGGGCAGCCTGACGACCAACGCCCAGCGGCTGTCCACCGAATACGGCCAGTACCTCGGACAGGCCAACTGCTCCGGCTACCTGTATGACAACTTCTCCGTCGCCACGACTGGCACCACGGTCGCGAATTTCGGAAACGCCCTGTGGTCGGCGGCGCGGAACTACAACAACAGCGCCTACAACGGCAGCGGCGGGGGCGGCGGACCGACCACCCCGGTGACCGGATGGTGGCCTTACGCCGGCAGCTACAACCACAACCGCATCCAGGCCACCTATGACTGGCAGGCAAACATGGGCGGCGGCAGGCCCATCGGCCACTGCCTGTGCTACCAGATCCGCGGCAGTGGATGGGGTTCCCTGCTCAACGTCGGCGGATACCCGTTCGACCAGTTCAACGACAAATCCAAAACGCTGATCATGCAGCATGCGCCGTTCCCGTCGAACGTGGGCGCGAACTACGCGCAGCTCGTCGCCGGGAACTACGACTCCTACTGGCGCAATTTTGCACTCGCACTCAAGGCCCGCGAGGAAGCCGGATACCCGGCGGTCATCAACAGCATCGCCTGGGAGATGAACGGGACCTACTTCTACTGGGGTGGGCAGGACTCCAGCCACACCGGCGGCGGCCGGTTCACGAGCAACGCCCAGTACATCGCCGGCTACCAGCGCATCGTCAACGTGATGCGGGAGGTGTACCCGAACGTCGTCACCGCCTGGGTCATCAACGGCCACGCGTCCAACCCGCAGTCCAACTCCTCGCTGGTCTACCCCGGTGACGACTACTGCACGTTCATCGGGGGTGACTGGTACAACTGGTACGACGGGAACCCGCAAAGCGAATCGGCTTTCCGGTCCGAGGCGAACGACCCCGACGGCATTCTGTGGATGCTCGCCCGGGTCCGTGCTGCCGGCCCCGACTGGCGCGGACGGCCCAAGAAGTTGATCGTCCCCGAATGGGGCCTCGCGCAGGGCTACGGCACCCCCGGCGACAACGCCAACTGGGTCACGTGGATGACGAACGTGTTCAAGGAGGCGCACGCCACCGGACACATGGGCCCGGAGAACTATTTCAACGAGGCCGTCGGCAGCATCTTCGACATTTACGGCTCCAAGCCGAACGCCCGCGCCCGCTACAAGTCGATCTACACCCCGGCGTGATGCGCGATGGTTAACGTGCCCACCCGGGAGGAGTACCAGTCCCGCATCAACGACGTGAACGCGGCGCTGGCCAACCTCAAGGCGCGGCTCGCGGTCATCGAGTCCCCAACGTCGTCGGACACCCCGGTCGCGTCCGGTCTTGCCGCGTCGAACATCACCGCGACTGGTGCCACGGTCAGCGGTGTCGTCGAGCCCAAGGGTCAGCCGTTCACCTGGCAGTTCGAATGGGGGGCGACGGACGCCTACGGCAACCTGGCGCCGGCCACCCCGACGCTTGCCTCCGCCGAGGCGCAGACCGTCTCCACCCAGATCGCGGGCGCCAGCCCCGGGGCAGTCACCCACTTCCGACTCAAGGTCACCAACGGCGCGGGCATCGCCTACTCGGGCGACGCGACATTCATGGCCTCGGACACGCCGACCACGCCCACGGTCGAGCAGACGTCCACGTTCAACAACACCAACGTCGGCACCGGCAACGGGCAGGCCGAGTACACCGGCGCCTGGTCCGTCTGCTCCAACTGCTCGCCGTCCGAGACGCCGACCGACTACCGGTACTCGTTCACCTCCGGGGCGTACATCACCTTGCGGTTCAACGGG
>NZ_VATX01000046.1:0-1376 GCF_005774635.1 Glutamicibacter sp. V16R2B1 | reverse complement strand
GCCGACTCGTAGCTTCCGCTGCGGCATCGACGTCGACCCGAAGTGGGTGGACACAACCAGCTCGACAGCCTGCAGCAGCAGCTTCATGTCTTCGTCGCTGACATCAGCCGTGTCCGCCTTGTCGTCGACGGCGACCATGGTGACGATGTCCTGGTAGTCGGCGGTGGCCTGTCCGCGGACCCAGTCGACGATCTCGTCGGTCTCGTCCTCGGTGACCAGCGCGCCCTGTACACGTTCGGGGGTGCTGGCTCCCATCGGAAGGTACAGGGCGTCGCCCATGCCGATCAGCTTCTCGGCGCCAGCCTGGTCGAGGATGGTCCGGCTGTCCGTGAGTGATGCGGCGGAGAACGCAAGCCGGGACGGCACGTTCGCCTTGATCAGCCCGGTGACGACGTCAACGGATGGCCGCTGGGTCGCCAAGATGAGATGGATGCCGACCGCACGGGCCATCGCCGTGATCCGGGTGATCGCGTCCTCGACGTCACGCGGCGCGACCATCATCAGGTCGGCCAGCTCGTCGACGATCGTCAGGATGTACGGATACGGCTGGTAGACCCGCTCCGACCCCGGCGGGGCGACGATCTCCCCGCGGCGGACCTTGCGGTTGAAGTCGTCGACGTGGCGGACCCCGGCGGCGGCGAGATCCTCGTACCGGTTCTCCATCTCCTTGACGACCCACTGCAGGGCGTCGGCGGCCTTCTTCGGGTTGGTGATGATCGGGGTGATCAGGTGTGGGATGCCCTGGTAGCTCGTCAGCTCGACCCGTTTCGGGTCGACCAGGACCATGCGGACCTGATCCGGGGTGGCCCGCGCCAGCACGCTGGTGATGAGCGTGTTGATACAGGTCGATTTTCCCGCTCCGGTCGCGCCCGCGATGAGGATGTGCGGCATTTTCGCGAGGTTGGCCAGCACATAGCCGCCCTCGATGTCCTTGCCGAGGCCCACCAGCAGCGGATGCGGGTTTCCCGTCGCCTCCCCGCTACGCAGGACGTCACCGAGAGACACCACGTTCGCGGTCGGTGTTCGGGATCTCGATGCCCACGGCGCTCTTGCCGGGGATCGGGCTGATGATCCGCACGTCCGGGCTCTTGACGGCGTAGGCGATGTTCTTCGCGAGCTGGGTGATCCGCTCGACCTTCACCGCCGAGCCCAGCTCCACCTCGTACCGGGTCACCGTCGGCCCCCGGGTGAAGCCGGTGACCTTGGCGTCCACCTTGAACTGGGCGAACACGTCGGTCAGCGAGGCGTTGACCTCGTCGGTGGCGTCCGAGCGAACCTTGGGCGGGGTCCCGGCCCGCAGCAGGGTCGGCGACGGCAGCCGGTAGGCGCCGTCCGTCGGCGGGACAAGGTACTCGATCTCGTCCGGACCAGGCGGT
>NZ_VATX01000045.1:0-2393 GCF_005774635.1 Glutamicibacter sp. V16R2B1 | reverse complement strand
GAGGGATGTAAGACAGCACGGCCTTCGTACCAACCGCCAGCGGCACCGTGGCCCATACCGATACCGAGCACCACGACCACACCTGCCACGCCGTCGCTTACGTGGCGGCCGGCGAGGACGAGCACGGCATCTGGGTGGCCGGCGCTCTGCGGCCCGACGCCACCGACGAGCAGATCCGTGTCCTACGCGCCTCCCCGCTGTCCGGGGACTGGCGGTCGTGGGGTGGCAACCTGGAACTGATCGCAGCCCTCGCAGTGAACACCCCCGGCTTCCCGGTGCTACGGCAGGTGGTGGCTGGTGGTGTGCCGCAGGCACTGGTGGCTGCGGCCGGTCTGGCGCCACTGACCACCGCACCGGAAATCGAGGAGCTGCGCGACCTGTTGCCCGATCTGAGGGCCAGCGCCGCCCGGGAACAGGCCACCCGCGACCAGGATGTGGCCGACGCGCTGGGCCGCGCCGATGGTGCACGGGGGCGGATGCGGACCATACACGCGGCAGAACTGCGGGGCCGTGTGTATACGGAACGGTGACAGGATGCGTGATGAAGAGTTCGAGCAGGGCTCAGCTGGGACGTGCCTTGTCTGTGACTGCAACTGGTACGAGCCGTCCGACGGTTCCTGTCTTTGCGGGCATAGCTTCGTCGACCACGGAGAACACGAGGCGGATACAAACCCCGAGTAGCTAGAACGCCGACGTGATGTGTTACAGTCGCAGATAACACGGCACCGGTCTCGTAGAGGCCGCTGAGCCGAGGGCGGGCGTAGCCGCCTCGACACGCCGAACCATTCCGGCGTGCTCGAAAGGCCCCCACCCTCCCATGAACATTCAGGTTCAGGCGCTTCTCAACGGCGAAACCGACCTCACCACTCTCACCGACGAGCAGCTCGGCGACATTCGCCGCGCCGTCGCCGAGGAATTCGCCTCGATCGACCCCGGTGACGGTGTCGTCCCCGACGCTGAACTGCTCGGTCAGATGGACCGGATCGCCGACGCCGCCAGCCGGGTCAAGGGCGAGTTCGACAGCCGGGCTGCCACCGCCGACCGGGCCAGCCGGGTCGGTACCCTGCGGGAACTGTTCACCGCACAGCCCGACCCCGAGCCCGAGCCGGAGCTGGTGGCGGAACCCGCCACCTCCGAGCCTGCCGCACTGTCCGAGGAGCCGGCACCGGTTGCCGCTGCTGCAACCCGGCCGACCCTCACCCAGCTCGCCCAGCACGGGCTGACCGCCCAGCCCGCGGCGCAGACCCGGCCTCGCATCGTCGCCGACGCGGTTCTCACCGCCGCCGCGAACGTCCCCGGCCTAGACATGGGCGCCCCCGTGTCCTGGGGTGATCTGGGCCAGGCCACCGCCGAGCAGCTCCGCCGGCTCCGCACCTCCGGCAGCAGCGAGGTGTACAACACGGCGTCGATCCGCTGGGACTACCCGGAGGACCGGCAGCTCGGTGACGGTGACAGCACCGCGCAGATCGACCACGCCCTGTCGATCCGGCAGGTCATGGCCAGCATGGAGGAGCAGGGCGGCATCGAAGCGGTCGTCGCCGCCGGTGGTGTCTGCGGCCCGCCAGAGGTGTTCTACGACCTGCAGGTCGACTCGGTGGCGTCCCGGCCGCTGCGGGATTCGCTGCCGTCGTTCCAGCCGAAGCGTGGTGCGATCAACTTCAACCCGTCGCCGACGTTCGCCGCTGTCGGCAGCTCGGCGACCGCGTTCTGGACTGCGGCGAACGACGCCAACCCGACCAGCCCGACCACCAAGCCGGTGCAGACGTTCAACTGCCCGAGCCCGGTGCAGGAATACGTGTACGGCATTCCGACCCGGGTGCAGTTCTCCAATTTTCAGGAGCGGTACTCACCGGAGTGGGTTGCGGCGAACACGCAGCTGGCGTTGGCGAACGCAGCCCGGCTGGCCGAGGTGCAGCTGTGGACGAAGATGGCGTCGTCGACCTATTCGACACGGATCGGCGCGTCGGCGCTTGTCAGCTTCACCCGTGACCTGATGGCCCTCCTCGAACTGCAGGTCAGCTCGTACCGGTACCGGCACCGTCTCCCCGAGACGTTCCTGATGCGGGCCGTGTTCCCGTCTTTCGTGAAGGGTCTGTTCCGCACGGATTTCCTGCGGCAGACCGCGACGCAGGACCCGAACTGGCTGAAGATCGCCGATGCGTACATCACCAGCCTGTTCGCCGCCCGCGGTGTCATTCCCACCTATGTGATGGACGGCCTGCCTAAGTCCACGGCTGGCACCACGTTGGGGACCAACGCCTGGGACTTCCCGGACCAGTTCTTCGCCGCGGCCACCGACGGGTCGGCGCTCGGCGCCCCCGTGGCGGACGCTTCGGCTGGTTCGGCGTCGGCGGGCACCTACTGGCCGTCCCGGCTCGCGTTCTCCCTGTTCG
>NZ_VATX01000004.1:0-138394 GCF_005774635.1 Glutamicibacter sp. V16R2B1 | reverse complement strand
GCGCCTGCGTCCATTTCTCGTTGATGACCAGCAGGACCATTTTCAGTCGGCCCTGCGGTGTCAGCGAAGCGCGGGCATGAGTAATGTAAGACATGAGGACCTTCGTGTGATTCGAGATGAGTGTGGTTACCCATATCGATACCGGAGGTCCTCACCTCTTCTCACACAACGCGCCGTTGCCCACAACCTCCGTGGGAAGAACAACTAGGGCTACGGCCGGCCACGAGACCCGAAACGGTTGAAAGCAAGGTGCCCGCCGCCGCGTACTGCGGGGCGGGCACCTTGCCCATCATCACGTGGATGGTGACAGTGGACGCTAGGCCGATTCTGGTCGGCTCAGCCCGATGCTTCCGGTGTCCGGCCCCACGGTGCTGGATGGCGCGCCCTGCGAACGAACGGCCATGACTTCCGGTTCGGAGGAGGCGGCACCCACCAGGGCCGGCTCGGTGTCGGGCAGGATTTCGGTGCGTTCCCCGCCGAAGACCCAGAACTTGTAGGCGAAAAAGCGGAAGATGGTGCCCAGGATCAGCCCGACCACCGAACCGGCGATGAATACGCTGGTGGTGTCGGTCAAGCCGAGCATGTACTTGGTCACCCACACACAGGCCGCCGCGATGCCCAGGCCGATGGCGTTCATGACCAGGAACATCACCAGTTCCCGCACCACGTTCGCCTGGCGGCGGTGGCGGAAGGTCCAGTAGCGGTTGGCCACCCAGGAGAACAACGTCGCGACCACACCAGCAACAATCTTGGCCTTCACCGGCGAATCGCTCATGGGGCCCGAGAGCATCCACAAATAGATCGCGGAGTCGACCACAAAAGCGGCCCCGCCGACGACACCGAATTTCGCCACTTCCCGCCAAAGCGTGGAAACCAGTCCACGGATCTTGACGCTGATGCGTTCGAACATTTTCCTCCAGACGTGCCGCGGCCCGCCTCCACCGTTCACGGTGCGCTGCCACGGGCCAGAACCTACATCACACAGATGGCGATTCTGGCAGATTTAGCTGTCTTATCCCTTGATACAAACAGTTCATAATATCGGCTTTTCCTGATAAATGACCGTGGATGGGCGCTTGCCGGGGCTCGGGGGAACGGGCGGGAGCCAGAGTTTCGCTACCCTAGAGGGGTGAGCTTTCCGAAAATTGGTGTAATTGGTGGCGGGCAGTTGGCCCGCATGATGGCCCCCGAGGCCCTGAATCTTGGCTTCGAACTACATGTGCTGGCCGAGGCCGAGGACGTCTCGGCGGCCCGCAGCGTCCCCGACGCCCCCGTGGGTGATTACAAGGACCTGGATACGCTGCGTCACTTCGCCAAGGGCCTGGACGTGGTCACCTTCGACCACGAACACGTGCCCAATGAACACCTGAGCACATTGATCAGCGAAGGGGTGAACATCCAGCCCCGCCCCGAGGCCCTGATCCATGCGCAGGACAAGCTTGTGATGCGCCAGGCCATCGAGCAGCTGGGCCTGCCCAACCCGCGTTGGGCCAAGGTGGAGAACGTTGCGGAACTGATCGCCTTCGGCGACGAGATCGGCTGGCCGATCGTGCTGAAGACCCCGCGCGGCGGTTACGACGGCAAGGGCGTGCGTGTCCTGGACGATGCCCAGGCCGCCCGCGATGCGGCCGACTGGTTCGCCAACGGCGCGCTGCTGGCCGAGGACAAGGTCAACTTCTCCCGCGAGCTTTCCGCACTGGTGGCCCGCACCCCCTCCGGCCAGGCCAAGGCGTGGCCGGTGGTGCACACCATCCAGGTGGACGGGGTGTGCGATGAGGTCATCGCCCCGGCCCAGGACATCGATCCGGCCGTGGCCGAGGCCGCAGCCGCCGCGGCGCTGCGCATCGCCGAACAGTTCGGCGTCACCGGCGTAATGGCCGCGGAGCTGTTCGAGACCCCCGGCAGCGGGGCCGGCTTTGTGATCAACGAGCTGGCGATGCGCCCGCACAACACCGGGCACTGGACCATGAACGGCTCGATCACCAGCCAGTTTGAGCAGCACCTGCGCGCCGTGCTGGACCTGCCGCTGGGCGAAACCCGCGAACTGGGCCTGACCGTGATGAAGAACTACCTCGGTGGAGAAAACCAGGACCTGTACTCCGCCTTCTCCGCCGCACTGGGTGCTGCGCCAGAGGTCAAGGTGCATGCCTACGGCAAGTCCGTGCGCCCCGGACGCAAGATCGGGCACGTGAACGTGGTGGCCAACACCGGGCAAACAGTTGATGAACTGCGTCAGCGCGCCGAGATGGTGGCCGCGTTGATCCGTGACGGCGTGAAGCAAAACGCATAGCCTATGCCTAGTGGTGGTGGCCTGGGCCACCCCAAGACAAGTTCAAGGAAGCAACGAATGACAACCTCTGCCCCCGTGGTCGGCCTCGTGATGGGTTCGGACTCCGACTGGCCGGTCATGCGCCTGGCCGCCCAGGCCCTGACCGAGTTCGGCATCCCCTTCGAAGCCGACGTGGTCTCCGCGCACCGCATGCCCAGCGAGATGATCGAGTACGGAAAGAAGGCCCACGAACGCGGCCTGCGCATCATCATCGCCGGCGCCGGCGGCGCCGCCCACCTGCCGGGCATGCTCGCCTCGGTGACCCCGCTGCCGGTGATCGGCGTGCCGGTCCCGCTGGCCAAGCTGGACGGGATGGACTCGCTGCTGTCCATCGTGCAGATGCCCGCCGGCGTGCCGGTGGCCACCGTCTCCATCGGCGGGGCCCGCAACGCCGGGCTGCTGGCCGTGCGCATGCTCGCGGCGGGAACCGACGAACACGCCCGCACGTTACAAAATAAGTTGCTTGAATTCGCGGACTCCCTGCGCGATTCAGCGCACGCCAAGGGCGCCGCCCTGCGTGCTGAAGTCGCCGACGAAAATTTCGCGTCCTGATCAAGGAAAGTCTCTAGCTATATGGGTTCTGCCAGCCATCGTGCACCCGGCCTGCTGCGCCAACCGGAAACATTGTCCTCGCCGGCGCGCTCCAAGCGCGCCCTGATCCTGGTCCTGCTGACCATCGTGTTCCCCGGAAGCGCCCAGCTGATCGCCGGCAACCGCCGCCTGGGCCGCTTCGTGGTGAGTCTGACCATGCTGTGCTGGCTGGCAATCCTCGCCCTCGTGGCGATCTACTTCATCGACTACTCGATCCTGCTGAACTGGGCCGGGCATCCGAACTTCCAGCTGTTCCTGATCATCGTGCTCTCGGTGCTCGCCGTGGGCTGGCTGATCATGTTCATCAACACGCTGGTGATCATCCGCCCGAAGCTGCTGGCCCCGGGCATGCGCGGGATCGTGGCGCTGTTCCTGGTGCTGGCGGTCGCCGGCACCAGCGGCATCTTCATCTACGGCGCCTCGCTGCTGAACACCGGGAGGGAGACCATCACCAAGGTCTTCGACGAGGGCCCGGCCTTCGACCCGGTCGACGGGCGCTACAACATCGCCATCCTCGGCGCGGACTCCGGCGATAACCGTGACGGGGTGCGCACCGACTCGATGGCGCTGCTCTCGGTGGACGCCAAGACCGGCAAGTCGCTGATGATCTCCATCCCCCGCAACTTCCAAAAGGCACAGTTCGCGGCGGACTCCCCGATGAAGAAGGCCTGGCCGAAGGGCTATGACTGCGGCAACGAGTGCCTGTTCAACGCCATCTACCGCGACGCGGTGGACCATCACGCCGATGCCTTCCCCGCCTCGGTGAAGAACGTGGGCGCCCAGGCGGTCATGGATGCCATGGAAGGCACCACCGGCCTGCAGGTGCAGGGCTACGTCATGGTCGACATGGCGGGCTTTGAGTCCTTCGTTGACGCGGTGGGCGGCGTGAAGGTGATTTCCGGGGGCTGGGTGCCCTACAACGGGAAGAAGTGGGAAGGCACCAACATCAACACCCACTGGTTCTCCCCCGGCGAGAAGCACTTCAACGGCAAGCAGGCCCTGTGGTTCGCCCGCTCGCGCGACTTCACCGATGACTACCACCGCATCAAGCGCCAGCAGTGCCTGCAGCAGGCGATCATCGCCCAGATCACCCCGCAGAACGTGCTCTCACGATTCACCACGATCATGGACGCCGGCGAGGAGCTGGTGGAGACCGACATCCCCGCCAGCCAGCTCGGATCGTTCATCTCGCTGGCCGAAAAGGCCCGCAAGACCCCCTTTGACCGGCTGACCTTGGGGGCCCCTGACTTTGAGCGCACCTTCTCCACCTACCCGGACTTCGACAAGATCCACCAGCGCATCGACGAGATGATCGTCAAGCAGGGCGAGCCGGAGAAGCCGAAGGAAGCCTCCAAGGACCCAAAGAAGGACGAGAAGAAGGACGACAAGAAGGACGACAAGAAGGAGGAGAAGTCCTCCACGACCCCCACCGAGTCCTCTGCATCGGCCAGCCCGAGCGACGACCGGGCCCTGTCCACCACCGGCGACCAGGAATTCACCCAGCCCAACGGGGACCCGATCACCGAGGAGTACCTGGTGCAGCTCGAACGCTACGGCTACACCACGCGCATCAGCCAGATCGCGGCGAACAACGACGAGTGCCGGGTTCCCTAAGAAATTTCCCTCCACCCCAAACCGAACCCCGAACATGTTTGTTTCTCCGTGATGAAAGGTCAGCTGACGTACATGTTTCACCTGCACAACAGCATCCGCACTTACCATTGGGGTTCGCCGGACGCTATTTCCTCGCTGCTGGGTCTGCAGACCGACGCGACCCCGCAGGCCGAGCTCTGGTTGGGCGCCCACCCGGGCAACCCCAGCCGGCTGCGCGAGACCGGCCAGGGGCTTGATGAGCTGCTGGCCGACACCCCGCAGTTGCTGGGCCAGGCGGTCAGCGATCGCTATGGCCAGCTGCCGTTCCTGATGAAGGTGCTCGCCGCTGACCAGCCGCTGTCCATTCAGGTGCACCCGTCCCTGGAGCAGGCCGCGGCGGGATTCGAGCGTGAAGAGCAGGCCGGGATCGGGCGGGATGCCGCCCACCGCAACTACAAGGACGCAAACCACAAACCTGAGATGCTCTACGCGCTGGGCGACTTCGTGGCGCTCAGCGGCTTCCGGGCCCCGGCCCAGATCATTGCCGACCTGCAGCGCCTGCAGCCCTGGCTCTCCGAGCCGGCCGCAGCCATCAGCCGGGAGCTGGTCGACGTGCTGGACCGGGAGGAGGACCCGCTGGGCCAGGCGCTGGCCCTGGTCCTCGGCGGGGATCAGCGTATCGGGAAACTGGTCGATGAGATGGTCACCGCCATCACCGCTCACCCGCAGCTGCGCCAAAACCGGCAGCTGGATGAACTGGCCTGGGCGGCCGGCTACTACCCGGCGGATCCCGGGGTGCTGGTCACCCTGCTGATGAACGTGGTCGACCTCAAGGCCGGTGAGGTCATCTGCATGCAGGCCGGCTACCTGCACGCCTATTTGCGCGGGGTGGGCATCGAGGTGATGGCCAACTCGGACAATGTGCTGCGCGGCGGGCTGACAAGCAAGCACATCGACGTGCCCGAGCTGCTGGCCATCACCCACACCCAGCCGGGTCAAGCCACCGCGCTGTCCGGCGCGACCCTCGGGCCGGGCAACACCCTGTACACCCCGGACTTCGACGAATTCCAGCTGCAGGTGCTGCAGCTGTCTGCCGAGGGCCGGGCTCAGCAGCTGGCCTGCCACGGGGCCGGGATCGCGCTGTGCACCGGCGGCAGCTTCACCCTGCAGCGCGACGGCCGGCAGCTTCAGCTGCACCGCGGGGACTCGGTGTTCCTGCCGGCCGGCTCCCCCGTGCTGGCCCAGGTGCTGGATGGGACGGACGCGACCCTGTTCCTGGCCAGCGCCCAGACCCCAGGAGACTAAACCTGAGGGCGGCCCCGCCCTCAGGGCTAGGGGCCATTCCCCGCATAATGCAAAAGGCTTCGGCCGTTGCCTTCCGGAAACATCCGGGGGCAACGGCCGAAGCCTTTGATGGTGGCGGAAAAGCCTAGCGGGTGTAGGCTTCCCACTTGTCCTGGGCGTGCTCGCCCTCGACGAAGCGGATGGTGCCGGACTTCGAACGCATCACGATCGACTGGGTGTGGATGCGGTTGTGCTTGTACCGCACCCCGCGCAGCAGGTCACCGTCGGTGATGCCGGTGGCGGCAAAGTAGCAGTTGTCGGAGGTGACCAGGTCGTTGGTGGTCAGCACGCGATCCAGGTCGTGGCCGGCCTCCAGGGCCTTGTTGCGTTCGGCCTCATCGGTGGGCCACAGCCGACCCTGGATGACCCCGCCTAGCGCCTTGATCGCGCACGCGGTGACGATGCCCTCCGGGGTTCCGCCGATGCCCATCAGTGCATCAACGCCGGTGCCCTCACGGGTGGCGGCAATCGCGCCGGCCACGTCGCCGTCCATGATCAGCTTCACGCGGGCGCCGGCCTCACGGATCTCGTTGATCAGCTTCTCGTGGCGCGGACGGTCCAGCACGGTTACGGTAATCTGGCTCATCTTCTTGCCCTTGGCCTTGGCCATCAGGTGCAGGTTCTGCTTCACCGGCAGACGCAGGTCCACCAGCTCGGCCGCTTCGGGCCCGGTGACCAGCTTCTCCATGTAGAACACGGCCGACGGGTCAAACATGGAACCGCGGTCGGCCACCGCCAGCACGGACAGGGCGTTGTTCAGGCCCAGGGCGGTCAGCCGGGTGCCGTCGATCGGGTCCACCGCGACGTCGCATTCCGCGCCGGTGCCGGTGCCCAGCTTCTCGCCGTTGAACAGCATCGGGGCTTCGTCCTTCTCGCCCTCGCCGATGACGACCACGCCGTTGAAGTTCACGGTGGACAGCAGGCCGCGCATGGCGTCCACGGCCGCGCCGTCGGCGGCATTCTTGTCACCGAAGCCCACCCACGGGGAGGAGGCGATGGCCGCGGCCTCGGTGGCACGCACCAATTCCAGCGCCAGGTTACGGTCCGGTTCGGCCTCGGATACCGACAGTCGTGGAGAGAGTTGGGCAAAGTTGTTCTTTTCGGTCACGAAAATTCCCATCGCTTCGGTCGTAAGGTATTGCGCCTATGCAAACATCCCCATCATATCGCTTGGCCGTCTTTAGGCTGAATCACACGACATCACCTGACACACCCGTCCGCCGGGAGAACCGTGCGGGCGGATTGGGGCCTCCCCCGCCGGGGCGGTGGGCGTGTCCTCGGCCACCTTGGTTCGATTTGTGCGCCGGCTTCGGGGAGAATGGTGGGGTGCAGCCAAGCAATGACCAGCAGCCTGAAACCACTCCCACGGACGCCCCGGCGGCGCGCCGTGACCTGAACGACCCCGAGGCGACGTTCGAGGATTTGCCCTACAAGCCGCAGCTCACCCAGAGCCAGGCCAAGCGGGCGAACCAGACGTTCAAGGGGATGGTGCTCTCACTGCTGTTCACGGTGGCGGCGGTCATCCCAATCCTGCTGCTGAACCCGCTGCAGAAGGCCGATGAGGCCGACCGGGCAGTGAACCTGCAGCAGGTCGCCGAACAGGCGGCCCCCGAGGCGAGCTTCGAGCCATGGACACCGCAGCTGGGTGAGGGCGAGTACGCGAACTTTGCCCGCTGGAAGACCTCCCAGGTGCAGGAGGTTTCGTACTGGGAATTTGGCCTGGTGATGCAGGAGAAGGACTTCGTGTGGGTCCGCCAGATCTCCAATGAGCAGTTCAACGCCAGCTGGCTGGCGACCATCACGGACAACGCGACGCCCACCGACAAGCTGAACATTGGTGGGGCCGAATGGGAGCAGCGGACCAAGGACGATCAGAGCTACCTGATCTCCCAGCGCAGCGACTCCACGCTCATCCTCTCCAGCGACACCTCCCCCGAACAGCTGTTCAACCTGGCCCAGGTAGCCACCCAGCAGGTCAAGTAGCACCGCCAGCCCAGGCCCGCCGGCCGCACTCCACCCACCGACTCCGCCCGGTACGCCACCAAGGACCACACCCATGCTCGAACACCACCTTGCACCGCGCCTGAGCCCGCGCCAGGCCTGGCACCTGCTGCGCGAAGGCAACTTCCGCTTTGTCAACGGGCAGACCCGCCACCCGAACCAGGACGGGGCCCGGCGCCAGTCGCTGATCCACTCCCAGGAACCGTTTGCGGTGATCTTCGGCTGCTCCGATTCCCGGCTGGCCGCGGAGATCATCTTCGATGTCGGGCTCGGTGACATGTTCGTGGTGCGCACCGCCGGGCACGTCATCGACACCGCGAGCCTTGGCTCCCTGGAGTACGCGGTGCAGCTGCTGAACATCCCGCTGATAGTGATCCTGGGCCACGACAACTGCGGAGCGGTGACCAGTGCCATGGAATCCCGCCAGACCGGCAACATGCCCCAGGGGTTCATCCGTGATCTGGTCGAGCACATCACCCCCTCGGTGTTCGCCGCCGAAAGCCACAACCTGTTTGATGTGAACTCCACCGTCGTCGAGCATGTCCAGCAAACCTCCGAACGACTCGTGGAGCGCTCGCGCATCATCGGGGACGCGGTCCACAGCGGACGCACCGCGGTGGTGGGCGTGACCTACCGGCTGGCCGAAGGCAAGGCGCAGATCGTCTCCGGCTTCGGCATCTCCTAGTCGAACCCGGTTCCGCGGAAGCACCCCACGCCACACAGTGACCCGCGTCACCACCATGGGTGATTTTTAGACTACACAGTTGTTTCCTAATGCACCTCGCACGTAGCGTTAAGCCATGACCAGTAGTGATGATTTCCGCATTGAACACGACACCATGGGCGAAGTCCGGGTCCCGAAGGACGCGCTGTACCGCGCCCAGACCCAGCGTGCCGTGGAAAACTTCCCGATCTCCGGCAAGCGCCTGGAGTCCGAGCACATCAAGGCCCTGGCGCAGGTAAAGAAGGCGGCCGCGCGCGCCAACCTCGAATTGGGTGTCATCGACGGGGAACGTGCCGAGGCGATCATCGCCGCCGCCGACGCCGTGGCCAGCGGCGAGTATGACGGGCACTTCCCCATTGACGTGTTCCAGACCGGTTCAGGCACCAGCTCGAACATGAACACCAACGAGGTCATCGCCGAGCTGGCCAGCCGTCACCTGGCCGAGGCCGGCTCCTCCACCACCGTGCACCCCAACGACCATGTAAACGCGTCACAGTCCTCCAATGACGTGTTCCCCACCTCGGTGCACGTGGCCGCGACCGCGGCGCTGACCGGCAAGCTGATCCCGGCGCTGGAGGTGCTCGCCGCCTCGCTGGAGGCCAAGGCCGAGGAGTTCAAGGACATCGTCAAGTCCGGACGCACCCACCTGATGGACGCCACCCCGGTCACCCTGGGCCAGGAATTCGGCGGTTACGCCGCCCAGGTGCGCTACGGCATCGAACGGATCCAGGCCGCCCTTCCGCGCGTGGCC
Organism: Glutamicibacter sp. V16R2B1; assembly: GCF_005774635.1. NCBI lineage: Bacteria > Bacillati > Actinomycetota > Actinomycetes > Micrococcales > Micrococcaceae > Glutamicibacter > Glutamicibacter sp. V16R2B1. Next base: position 129,061 of record NZ_VATX01000004.1, on the reverse strand, counting down.
GAGGTCCCGCTGGGCGGCACCGCCGTCGGCACCGGCATCAACACCCCGGAGGGCTTCCCGCAGCACGTGCTGAAGTTCCTGAGCGAGGACACCGGGCTGCCGATCACCGAGGCCCGCAACCATTTCGAGGCCCAGGCCAACCGCGACGGCTTGGTCGAGGCCTCCGCGGTGCTGCGTTCGATCGCGATTTCCTACATGAAGATCAACAACGACCTGCGCTGGATGGGTTCGGGCCCGAACACCGGGCTGGGCGAAATCGCGATCCCGGACCTGCAGCCCGGTTCCTCGATCATGCCCGGCAAGGTCAACCCGGTAATTTCCGAGGCCGCCATCCAGGCCGCCGCCCAAGTCATCGGCAATGACACCACCATCGCGTGGTCCGGCGCCAACGGCATGTTCGAGCTGAACGTGGGCATCCCGGTGATGGCTGCGAACCTGCTTGAATCCATCCGCCTGCTGACCAACGTCAGCCAGGTGATGGCCGAGAAGATGATCGACGGGATTACCGCGAACGAGGAGCGCGCCCGTTTCCTGGCCGAGGCGTCCCCCTCGATCGTGACCCCGCTGAACAAGCTGATTGGCTACGAGAACGCGGCGAAGATCGCCAAGAAGGCCGTGGCCGAAAAGCTGACCGTCCGCGAGGCCACCATCGCCCTGGGCTTTGTGCAGCGCGGGGAGATTTCTGAGAAGCAGCTCGATGAGCTGCTGGATGTCTCCACGATGACCGGCAAGCACTAGCCTTCGCCGCTTCGTCTCCCGGCGGCGGGTCGTCACCGACGGCCCGCCGCCGTTTCACGTTCCGGCCCGGTAAGGAGGGCTTAGCCGAAGTAGCCACCCACCCGGGGCGCCAGGGCCCAGCGCAGCGCCCGCTCGTGCAGCGGCGGCAGCTGGGGGTAGGCGTCCAGCGCGAAGTACGCGGTTTCCAGGTTCTCCCCGTCCAACGGCCGGGGCTGGAGCTCATCCAGGGCCTCGGCCCGGAAGACGATGTCCACGTACTGGGCCTGGTCCCCATTCGGGTACTGGGTGGGTGCGGTTACCCCCACCCCGATCAGGTGCGTCACCGCACAGCGCACCCCGGTTTCCTCCTGCACCTCGCGCACCGCGGTCACTGCCGGCTCCTCCCCCGGCTCGATGATTCCGGCTGGCAGCGTCCACAGCCCGTTGTCCGAGCGGCGCACCAGCAGCACACCACGCTGATCGAGCACCACCACTTTCACCCCTGACAGCCAGAGCGGTGCGGTGCCGACATGGTGGCGCAGTGCCGTGATGAATTCGGGGGTAGCCATCCGTTCATGGTGTCATACCCAGGGCGATCGCCGCACCCAGGATCATGAACGGGCCGAAGGGCACATGGGACTTCATGCTCAGTTTGCGCAGCAGCATCCCGCCAAGCACCACCAGGCTGGCGGTGACAAAGGCGAACAGGGTAGCCAGCAGCAAGGAGCCGAGCGAAAAGTAGCCCAGGTTCAGTCCCAGCACGCCGGCCAGCTTCACATCCCCCATTCCCATGGCCCCGCGTCCGAGCACCGCAACCAGCAGGTAGCCCCCGCCCAACAGCAGCAAACCCAGTCCCGCCCACAGCAGGTCGACAACGTTCCCACGCAAAACGCTGATCAGCAGCAGCAGCGCGGCGCTGGCCCCGGCCCACCGCGCCACCAGCCGGTTCGGCAGCCGGTGCACCGCAATGTCGCTCAGGCTCAAGCGAGTACCGAAATACAGGAAGCACAGCACATAGGCGACGCCGGCCATCCACAGCCACGGCCCGTCGGTCCACAGCGCGGCCAGCGACACCCCGGCCGGGACGAACCCGGCCCGGGACGCTTCACCCAGCAGCAGACCCACCATGTACAGAGCATAGGCCGCATTCGGCATTCGCGGGGCAGCCGGCCGGGGGCTGTGCACAATCCGGCCGAGCACGGGACCAGCCCTCCCGGTGCGAATCCCCGCCCCGTCCACCGGCGCCCTTGTCCCGTGGCGCGGGGCTCCTAGACTGGGTGTATGAGCTCCCCAGCGCGCGATCAGTACTTTCCCGGTGGCCGGCTGCCGGATTCCGCGGCCCGCCGGCACCTGCGCGCCCTGGCGCGCTCGGCCCCCTGGCTCTCCAGCAGCCTGCGCTTGAGCGTCGACCTCCCGCCGGCCTACACCCGCGAAGAGCTGGGGCTGGAAGGTGAACTTACGGTGCTACTGCGTTCCCGGGAGGCGGTGGCAATCTCCAACGACCGGGACCAGTTGGTCTTCCAGCGCGAACGCTTCACCCAGGACCGGGGGCTGGACTATGTGGCCGCCACCGCGGCCTCCTGGCAGTTGCCAGCGTCCCTGGTCACCCCGGTGTTCGGGGATGACCACCTGGTGTACCGGCGCCCGGCCATCCAGGGATTTGGGGATCTGTTGCCGCTGCCGTTCCTGCAGGCGGTACTGGACCCCTATGAGTTGGCCGGGGAGGAACCGGCGAGCCTGGAGCTGGCGTTCAACCACCCGACCTTCATCCACGAGCTGCGTGAATCAACCGATGCCCAGGGCCGCCCCGTCCTGGCGGCGGTACTCAGCGCCGGGCACAACTACCGGCCCGCGGTGCCCGGCCATCCGCTGGTTCCCGCCGGAACGCGCACCCTGGTGGAGTTGGACCGGCAGACCGGGATCCTGCTGCGCCGCGAGGTGCTGGACGGTGAGCCGGCGCCCACCCTGCGGGTGCGGGTGCTGGCGCACAACGAGTACTACATCGACTCGCTGTTCACCGCCCCCACCCCAACCCTGGTCGATGTGCGCGCCCCCAGGCCCTGGACCCTGCGCCCGCGAACGGCGCAGGATCCCGGCGGGACCGGGCCGAAGCGGCGTTAGCGCACCTTCGCGTCGAGCATCTCGGTGACCAGTGCCGCGATTGCCGAGCGTTCCGAGCGGGTGAGGGTCACGTGCCCAAACAGGTCGTGGCCCTTGAGCTGCTCCACCACGGCCGCCACCCCGTCGTGCCGGCCCACATGCAGGTTGTCGCGTTGGGCCACGTCGTGGGTGAGCACCACCTTGGAATGCTGCCCGATGCGCGAAAGCACCGTGAGCAGCACATTGCGTTCCAGGGACTGCGCCTCGTCCACGATCACGAACGTGTCATGCAGCGAGCGGCCGCGGATGTGGGTCAGCGGCAGCACCTCCAGCATTCCGCGTTCCACGACCTCATCGATCACGTTCTTGGAGACCACCGAGCTGAGCGTGTCGAACACGGCCTGCGCCCAGGGGTTCATCTTCTCCCCTTCCGAGCCGGGCAGGTAACCCAGCTCCTGACCGCCAACGGCGTACAGCGGGCGGAACACGGTGATCTTGCGGTGTTCGCGCCGCTCCAGCACCGCCTCCATGCCCGCGCACAGGGCCAGCGCCGACTTGCCGGTGCCGGCCCGCCCGCCCAGCGAGACGATGCCCACCGACTCATCGAGCAGCAGGTCCAGGGCGATGCGCTGTTCGGCGCTGCGCCCGTGCAGCCCGAACGCCTCCCGGTCCCCGCGCACCAGCCGGATCGATCCGTCGTGCACCTTGCGTCCCAGCGCCGAACCTCGCACCGAGGTGATCACCAACCCGGTGTTCACCGGCGCGTCGGCCACCTCGGGTGGGGCGTCGAGCCGCTCGGATTCATAGAGTTCGGCCATCGCCTGCGCGTCCAGCTCCAGCTCCTGGATCCCGCTCCAGCCCGAGGAGCGGGTCAGTTCACTGCGGTACACCTCCGCGTGGATGCCGATCGCCGAGGCCTTGATGCGCATCGGCAGGTCCTTGGTCACCAGCGCCACCTCAAGCCCGGCATCCAGGATGTTCTTGGCCACCGCCAGGATCCGGCTGTCGTTGTCGGTGCTGCGCATCCCCACCGGCAGCACTTCCTGGGCGATGTTGTTCAGTTCGATGCGCAGGCTCCCGCCGGATTCCCCCACCGGCACCGCCGTGCCCAGTCCACCGTGCTCCTGAATCAGATCGTCGAGGTTCCGCAGCGCCTGTCGGGCGAAGTATCCCAGCTCCAGGTCCTTGCGCTTATGCTCCAGTTCGGTGACCACGGTCAGCGGGATCACCACCGGATGCTCGGCAAAGTTGAAGATGGCATGCGGGTCAGAGAGCAGCACCGAGGTGTCCAGCACATAGGTCCTGGGGGTTAGTTCGGTCTGTTGGGCCATGACGATCCACCCGTTCTCGAATTCAGCGTGGGGGCTCTCCCCACGCATCAGTGGGAAAAGCCCGCACCGGAATTCCGCTGGGCCGCCGGCAGGCGGCCCCGTCAAACGCGCGGGCAACCATCCAGTGTCGAACCTTTCGTTCGGCCCGGCCGTCCTGGCTGGGCCTGTGTGCCCAGCCTATCCCCGGCGGGGAGTCGAAAAAGCCAACACCAGGTTTCTTTTGGGTATCGATCAGGTTCTGGGCCCGAAGCTCACGCAGATGGCGCTGTCAGCCGCGGGTTTGCCACCACCCCGGCCCGCCGGACCGGTCTTCGCGGCGGTGAGGGCCGGTCGAAAAAAGGTGGGCCGAGTCAGGCCCCGAAGCGGCGCTGCCGGTCGGCGAAGTCCCGCAGGGCCCGCAGGAAGTCGACCCGCCGGAAGTCCGGCCACAGGGCCTCGCAGAAGTAGAACTCCGAGTAGGCGCTCTGCCAGGTCAGGAACCCGGACAGGCGCTGTTCCCCGCTGGTGCGGATCACCAGGTCCGGGTCCGGCTGGCCCTTGGTGTACAGGTAGGCGCCCAGCGAGTCCACGTCCAGGTTGTCCGCGACGTCCTTCAGGGACTGGCCGCGGCTGGCCGCGTCGTTCAGCAGCGATTTGACCGCGTCGATGATTTCGCGCCGGCCCCCGTAGCCGATGGCCACGTTCACGTGCACGCCATTGCGGTTGGCGGTGGCAGCCTCCAGGTCGGTCAGCTTCTGGGCCAGGTCCGCCGGCAGCAGGTCCCGGGCCCCCACCTGCTGCACCTGCACCCGGTTGGTGTGTCCCAGCTCGTCGAGCAGGTTGCCGATGATGTCCAGCAGGTCACGCAGTTCGGCCGGTTCCCGGTTCAGGTTGTCGGTGGAGAGCATGTACAGGGTCACGACCTTGATGCCCAGGTCCTCACACCATTCCAGGAACTCCAGGATCTTCTCCGCCCCGGCCTGGTGGCCGGCGGCGGTGGTGCTTCCGGCCAGCTTCGCCCACCGGCGGTTCCCATCGACCATCACACCGATGTGGTGCGGCAGCTTGTCCCCCGGCAGCGACCTGGCCAGCCGGCGCTCGTAGAGTCGATAGGCAAGGGACGGTAGGCCCACCTGCTCCTCCTGACGTGTCCTCTTGTCCATGTGGCGTGAAACCTGGCGGCATGCGCGCCGTGCCGTGCGGCACTGTGTCTAAATTTACCGCCTTACCGGCCCCGGGGCGTGCATCCGCGCCGCCACACATCGCCACCGCGCCGTCCCTGTTCTCCCTCTACCCCCGGCGCAGCGTCTGGAGCAGGGCGGCCGCGTCGGCCACCGGCGCCTGGCAGGTGGTGTGCCGGCACGGGTAGATGCGCAGGGCGTTGCCCGGCCCGGCCGGCTGCTGCTCGTCGCCGGCCCCGACCGGCAGGCCGAGCACCGTGGCCAGCCTGCGCAGGGCGCCAAGCTGGCGGGGTTCGCCGCCGGAGATGCGAAGGTACTGGATGGGCGACTGCAGCAGCCCCTGCACCTCCAGCGCGCCGGCCACCGCGGAGGGGAAGCGCGCGGCCACCACAGGGCTGTGCCCCACCAGGGCCTGGGCGGCCTGCATGTCCCGGTCCACCCGCTCTTCGTTGTCAGGCCCGGCGCCGTCCTGGTCCGGCACGGCCATGGTGTGCTGGGCGCGCAGCAGCAGCGCCCGGGCCAGCAGGGAGGAGGCGGCGGGCACCGCGTCATCCAAGGCGGTGGCCGCCGGCTGCTGCCCGCGCTGGGCGGCCAGCGCCGGGTCCAGTTCGCGGGTGTCCCGGGCCAGGCCTTGTTCGTCGATGAAGCCCAGCGCCTGTTCCAGCAGCCGGTCACGGCGCAGGGCCCAGGGGCCGGAGGGCTCGGCGAGCGCCAGGGCCGCGAAGCCCAGGGCCATCCCCGCGTAATCCTCCAGGGTTCCCTCGTTGCCCTGCTCGGCCTGGTTTTCAAAGCTCACCCGGGCCAGGGTGCCGGTGGCGGCGGCAACGTGGATCTCCCACACCGTGTGGGCCACCTGTTCGGCCAGCTGCCGGTGCCCCGGGTTCTCAAACACGATCGCGGCCTGGCACAGCGCCTCGATGGCCAGCCCGTTCCACCCGGCCACCACCTTGCTGTCCCGGGCCGGGGCCGGGCGCTCGGCCACCAGCTCGCGCACCGCCTGCAGCAGCCGCTGCCAGGTTTCGCGCTCGCTCCCGCGGGGCATGCGTAGCAGGGACAGGCAGTAGTGGCCCGGGTCCTCGGCGACCTCGGCCAACCGGATCAGGTCTTCGGGCAGCGGACTGTCCAGGCCGGCGGCTGCCTGGTCGAACTCCTCGCGGGTCAGCGTGTAGGCCCCGCCCTCGACGTGCTGCCCGTCGCGCAGCGAGTCCGCGTCCCGGGAGGCGGCCAGGGCCCGGTGCCGGTCCCCGCTCTGCCCGGTGAGCATCGAATCCCGCAGCCAGGTGGCGGTGCCGGCGGCGGCGCGGGTGCAGGCCTCGGCCAGCGCTGTCGCGCGCTGGGTCCGGGCGGGGTCCGTGCCGGTGGCCGCCAGCTGGGTGCAGGCCAGCTGGCACAGCCCCAGCAGCCGCAGCAGCTGTGCGTTGTCGTAGAGCATCTTCTCAAAGTGCGGTACCGCCCAATGCTCATCCACGCAGTAGCGGGCGAAGCCTCCCCCCACGTGGTCCTGCAAACCGCCGAGCACGATCGCCTCGGTGGTGGTGGCGGCCGCGTCGAACAGCGGGCCCGGCTCGGGGTGGGTGAGCACCTGCTGCCAGAGCACCACCAGTGACTGGGTGGGCGGGAATTTGGGGGCGGGGGTGAACCCGCCCTCGCTGCGGGTGGTCTCGATCCACTGGTGCACCGCAACATCCAGGGCTTGCCCCTCGGCCTGGTTCCCGTCCTGGACCGTGGCGGGATCGGCGGAGAACTTCATCATCTGGTGTTGTCCGCGGCTGAGTTCCACCAGGTGCTCGGCCAGCGCCGCGGCCTGCTGCTCGACCCCCTCACGGCGCTGGGTGTAGGCCTCGGTGACGGCGGTGAGCACCTGCATGAAGGAGGGCACCCGGCCGCGCTGCCTGGGCGGGAAGTAGGTTCCGGCGTGGAAGGTGCGCCCGTCGGGCAGCGTGAACACGGTCATTGGCCAGCCGCCGGCCCCGGTCAGGGCCTGGGTGGCGAGCATGTAGGTGTCATCGACCAGCGGATGCTGTTCCCGGTCGACCTTGATTGAGACGAAATGTTCGTTCAGGTAGGCGGCAACCTGCGGGTCGTCGAAGGACTCGCGGGACATGACGTGGCACCAGTGGCAGGCGGCGTACCCGATGGAGAGCATCACCGGGCGGTCCCGGCGCCGGGCTTCGGCGAAGGGCTCGGCCGAGTAGGACCACCAGTCCACCAGCTGGTGGGCGTGCTGCCTGAGGTAGCGGCTGGATGCGTGCTCTAGTCGATTGGCCATACCGGCATGCTACCGCCGGCGGGCCGGCCGCAGGGGGTTGGGCGCCAGCCACCAGGGTTCACCCAGCCCGCCGCACCCACCGTCGTCTCCGGGGCGGTCGGCTCAGGGCTCGTCGCCTCCGGGCCCGACGCCCGCACGGGAACGGCGTCGGCGGCGCGCCAGCCAGATCAGCGTGCCGAGTACCAGCAGGGCACCGAGTCCCTGCAGCCCCGGTGAATCGTCAAAGCCGCCGTAGATGAACGCGGCGATGCCCAGGGCCACCGCCGCCGCGGCCAGCAGCCACAGCAGCACCTGTTTCAGGTTGTTCCTCCCCGCCCCGTTCTGCGATCCCTGGAATGTTCCGGCGCCACCGTCCCGGGTCGCCGGTGGCGTTAAATGCACGATCACCGGGGGCGGGCCGAAGCCCGCCGCCCGGTGACCGGATCGCTGGTTGGGGTCAGATCACTTTTCCCGGGTTTTCGGGTCGATCTTCCCGGCGGGCTTCTGCAGCGGCTGCGATTCCCCGCGGGCCACCAGGCGCTGCTGGCGGGATTCGGCTTCGGAGGTGTAGCGCACGCGGCGCACCCGGCGGATCATGTCGCGGATCAGGAAGATCGCGGCGATCACCATCAGCGCGGTGAACACGAAGCCAAGGAAGCCCGGCCCGGTCTGGCTGACCGCGTTGTAACTGGAGGTCGACTCGTTGGCCGGTGCGCTGGCCAACAGCAAGGTCAGATGGTTCACGGGTTAGTACAACTCATTTCTACAGCGTTAGTGCCCTACTACTATCTTAGCGTGGCGGGCCGCTATCTGAGCCCGGCGAACAGGTCGGACTCAGGCAATTCGGTGGGCACCTTGGAGGTGATCAGCGTGTAGTCCTCCCACGGCCAGTGTTCGGCATAGAGGTACTCGGGCACGGCGAAGAAGAAGCCCTCAGGGTCGATCTGCGTGCGGTGGGCCAAAAGCGCCTGGTCACGCTTGGTGAAGTAGTCGGCGCAGTACACCTGGGTGGTCGTGGTGTGCGGGGAGACCCAGCTGAACATCTGGTCCTGCTGGTCCTCCTCCCAGCGCTGCACCCGTTCGGTGTAGGGCGAGTCGTAGCCGGCGTCGAGCATGGCGTAGTGCAGGGTGCGGAAGCGCTCGGGGGCAAAGGCGCGGTCGTAGTACAGCTTGCGCACCTCCCACGGCTGCCCCAGTTCCGGGTACATGTCCGGGTTGTTGGCGTGCTCAAAGGCAAACAGCGCCACCCGGTGGGAGTGGATGTGATCCGGGTGCGGGTAGCCGCCGTTTTCGTCGTAGGTGGTGATCACGTGGGGACGGAATTCGCGGATCAGCTTGATCAGCCCGGCCGCGGCAACCTCCACCGGCTGCAGCGCGAACGCGCCGAAGGGCAGTTCGGGCACCGGGTCGCCCTCGGGCAGCCCCGAATCCACGTAGCCCAGCCAGCGGTGTTCGATGCCCAGCACGGCGGCGGCCTCGGCCATCTCCCCGCGGCGCACCCCGGGCAGGTCGCGGTGGGCGTGGGCCAGCTCCCCGGCAGCGGCATTGAGGATGTCCCCGCGTTCACCGCCGGTGCAGGTCACCACCATCACCTCGGCGCCGGCGTCGACATAGGCGGCCATGGTGGCCGCGCCCTTGGAGGACTCGTCATCGGGGTGGGCATGGACTGCCAGCAGCCGCAGTCCCTGGGACGGGGCCATCTTCTTCACGTCGTGACTCTCCACTAAGCTCTTTCCTTTTGCGTTCTCTGGTGCCTCGGGCCGGGGCGAAGCCCGGCGCGGCACCCCGTCATGACAACTCTCACCGGCCGCGGAATATTCCTTCCGCGCGTTGGCCAGTAGACTGGAGACTGGTCCCATTCGGATTGTTGAGAGAGTACCAAGAGGCGCTGCATGTCTGATCCCAGCTTAATGGGTCGTTACCACACACCCAAGAAACGACTGTCGCCCAAGACCCGCAATTGGCTGATTGCCGGGGCCCTGGGCGTGGGCGTGGTGGGTGCGGCATACGCCGGGATCAACAACTTCACCCCGATCTCCTCCCAGGACGTGGGCTTTGAGATCATCTCACCCACCCAGGCCGTGGCCACCGTGGAGGTCTCCTACGACTCGAAGAACCGGGTGCAGTGCGAAGTGCGGGCGATGAACGACAGCTACGCGGTGGTCGGGTTCAAGACCGTGGTCCTGGAGGCCGAGGAGAACCCGCGCCACGTGCAGCTGAAGCTCGACGTTCCGCTGCGTACGGACAACCTGGCCACCACCGCCGGCATCGAGGACTGCTACAAGGTGCCCAAGGACTTCTAGCGCCGCCCGGGCCCCGGTTCCAGGGGGTTTTAGGGGCGGTAACATTTCCTGAAAGTTTCTTGCACGGCAGTCGATCTATTGGGTTTATTGCCCGATCACGACTATCATCGATGAAAGTACGATTCGCCCCGCAACGGCCCAGGGAGTGGACCACGCTGGTTCGCTCCATTGCGTCTGCGGGGTCTTTTGCTTGTGGCGCCCCTGGCGTCGAGCCGGCAGAAACGTAACAACACAGACTTCGCCCGGCGTCCTTCCGTGCATGCGGTGGACGCCGTCGGTGTTCTCCCCTACCGGGTGGAGCGCCGGCAGGGCGAAGTCTTTCACTGATCATGAGGGAGTACAACGTGAGCACCAACAGTAGCGAACCTGTCGTGTGGCTGACTCAGGAAGCCTACGACCGCCTGAAAGAGGAACTGGATTACCTCTCCGGCCCGGGGCGTGCTGAGATCGTCGCCCGCATCGAGCAGGCCCGGTCCGAGGGCGATTTGAAGGAAAATGGCGGATACCACGCCGCCCGCGAGGAGCAGGGCAAGGCCGAGGCCCGCATCGTGTACCTGACCGACCTGCTGCGTCGCGCCCATGTCGGGGAGCCTCCCGCCGATGACGGCGTGGTTGAGCCGGGCATGCTGGTGGTCGCCAAGATCGCCGGCGATGAGACCACCTTCCTGTTCGGCAGCCGCGAGGTCGCTGGCGACAGCGAACTGGAAGTTTACTCGGAGCAGTCCCCCATCGGGCAGGCCATCCATGGTGCCAAGGTTGGCGACAAGCTCAGCTACCTGGCCCCCAACGGCCGTGACATCGCCGTGGAGATTGTCTCCGCCAAGCCCTTCTAGCCACGCAAGGGCAGCGAGGCCCAGGACCACGGTCCCGGCCCCGCCCCGCGAAAACAAGCCGCACCCCCGGTGCCTGCGCTTCGGCGCGGGCCCGGGGGTGCGGTCTTTGAGCCGGCTTGCCGCTGTGGCAAGCTCCGGCGTCCGGGCGTGGCTAGGCCACCGAGCCGCCGGCCGAACTGGTTATCACCGGTTCGAAGCCCTCGGCGCGCAGGTTGTTCAGCACCATCTCCGAGTGCTCGTGGCCGCGGGTTTCCATGTCGATGGTGATTGCCACGTCCCCCATGGACAGCGCCCCGCCGATGCGGGTGTGGTCCAGCCGGGTGACGTTCGCATCGGATTCGGCGATGATCCGCGAGATGCTGGCCAATGCGCCGGGGCGGTCGGGCAGCATCATCCGGATGGTCAGGTAGCGGCCACCGGCGGCCAGGCCGCGCTGGATCACCTTGAGCATCAGCAGCGGGTCGATGTTTCCCCCGGAGAGGATCACCGCGCAGTTCTTTGATTCAATGCCGTGCTTGGCCAGCAGGTTTTCCATCAGCGCCGCCACCCCGACCGCGCCGGCCGGCTCCACCACCAGCTTGTTGCGCTCCAGCAGCACCACCAGCGCCTGGGCCAGCGCATCCTCGGAGACGGTGACCACGTCATCGACCAGCGCCTTGACGATCTGGAAAGGCAGCTGCCCGGGGCGGCCCACCGCGATGCCGTCGGCGATGGTGTGCACCGTGTCCAGTGGCACCAGCGCGTCGGCGGCCAGCGAGGGAGGGTAGGCGGCCGCATTCTCCGCCTGCACCCCGATCACCTTGATCTGCCGGCCCAGCTGGCGCGCCTTTTCCTTCAGCGCCACCGCCACCCCGGCCAGCAACCCGCCGCCGCCCACGCCCATCAGCACGGTGTCCACCTCCGGCAGCTGCTCCAGCAGCTCCAGCCCAATGGTCCCCTGCCCGGCGATGATGTCGGGGTGGTCGAAGGGGTGCACGAATACCGCCCCGGTCTCATCGGCGTAGCGCTGCGCCTCGGCCAGCGCCTCATCGACGGTGGTGCCGTGCAGCACCACATCGGCCCCGTGGTCGCGGGTGGCGGTCAGCTTGGGCAGCGCCACCCCCACCGGCATGTAGATTCGCGCCTTGATGCCCAGGTGGCTGGCGGCCTGGGCCACCCCCTGGGCGTGGTTGCCGGCCGAGGCCGCCACCACGCCGCGCGCCTTCTCGGCGTCGCTGAGCTTGCTCATGCGCACATACGCCCCACGCACCTTGAAGGAGCCGGCGCGCTGCATGTTCTCGCACTTGAGGTAGACCTCCGAGCCGACCTGGCGGGAAAGCATCCGGGAGTGTTCCACCGGGGTCAGCGAAATGATCGGGGCCAGCACCTTGCGGGCGGCCTCGATGTCCTCCAGGGTGACGGGTAGCTGTTGCACTGTACTCACGGTTGGTCCTCGTTCGGTTCGGGTTCATTCCGTTCCCCGGGCGGCGGCTGCACGGCCGGGAGGGGGGCTGCGGTGTCTGAAGAGCCGATGCCTGCGGTGGGTTCACGTTCGGGTTCCGTCGGCCGGGGCGCGGGTTGCTGCGGCCCGTAGTGTTCGGTCACGAACGGGTCGTGCTCCCACGACCGGTGGGCGATGTACTTGACCATCGAGTTCAGCACCGCCATCAGCGGCACCGCGAACAGCGCCCCGGGGATCTGCGCCACCATGGTGCCTCCGGCCACGGCCATCACCACGGCCAGCGGGTGCAGGCTCACGGCCTTGCCCATGATCAGCGGCTGCAGAATGTTGGACTCGGCCTGCTGCACCGCCAGCACCACGGCCAGCATGATCAGCGCGTTCACCCAGCCGTTGGCCACCAGGGCCAGCAGCACCGCGACGGCGCCGGTGAACAGCGCGCCGAGAATCGGGATGAACGAGCCCAGGAACACCAGCACGCCCAGCGGCAGGGCCAGCGGAACGCCCAGGAAGAAGGCCCCGAAGCCGATGCCGACCGCGTCAATGAACGCCACCAGCACCTGGACCCGCACGTAGCGGATCATCGAGTTCCACCCGCGGGTCGCCGCCCCGTCCATGGCCGGGCGGGCCCGGCGCGGCAGCAGGTTGATCATGAACGTGCCGATCTTGCGCCCGTCCAACAGCAGGAAGATCAGCGCGAAGATCGCCAGCAGGATCCCGGTCAGGATCTGGCCCAGCACCGATCCCCAGCTCAGCGCCTCGCTCAGGATGTTTGAGGCGTTCGAACGCAGCTGCAGCAGCGCGTCGTTGACCACATTGGCCAGGTCGTCGTTGCTCAGCTGCAGCGGCCCGTTGAACAGCCAGTCCTGCACCTGGTAGATGCCGATGACGGCCTGATTCCACAGGGCGCTGAACCCGGTGCTCAGCCGCTGGCCGACCATCGTCAGCCCGGCGGTGATCACCGCCAGGAAGCCGATCACGGTGATGCCCACCGCCAGCCCCCGCGGCACGGCCAGACGGCCGTGCATGAACTCAACCACCGGCCCGAGCAGGCCAGTGAGCAGCGCGGCGACCATCAACGGGATCAGCAGCAGCGAAATCTTCGACAGCAGCCAGATGACCACGCCGACGGCGAGCACCACGACCAGGAACCGCCACGCCCAGGACGCGGCGATGCGCATGCCGTAGGGCAGGTCCTCACCATCACGGAAGGCCGCCGGTCCCGGCGCCAATTCCTCAATGGCGGAGGTAGGAGCGGACGGTGGAGCCACCCTCAAACGGCGCGCCCACGAAAACATCCTGCTCTTCATGGCTCTAAGCTACCCTTTCGTTTCACGGCTTCCGTGGTCTATGAACCGATTGTGACAAAAAACCGGAAGCGGTATCCAAATCTGATACCACTTCCGGTTTGAGCGCTCAATATGATTATTACTGTTCGCGCAGAATAGACAGAATGCGCAGGATCTCCACGTACATCCAGATGAGGGTCATGGTCAGTCCGAACGCACCGCGCCAGGCCATGATGGCCGGGGCACCGCGGTTGGACAGGTCCTCGATCATGGTGAAGTCCGAGACCAGGGCGTAGGTCGCCAGCAGCACCGCCAGCACGCCAATGGCCAGGCCCAGCATGCCGCCGCCGGCGCTGCGCAGGCCGAACATTCCATCAACCGCGCCGGTGAGCATCAGCACGAAGTTCAGCAGCGAGAAGACCAGCATGCCGATCATCGCGACGAAGAACATCTTGTTCAGCTTCGGGGTCATCCGGTACTTGCCCGAACGGTACAGCGCCAGGGTGGTGGCGGCCACGGCAATGGAGGCGACCAGCGCCTGCACGGCCACGCCCGGGTAGAGCGAGTTCAGGGCCTGCGAGAGGCCACCCAGGAACAGACCCTCTGCCAGCGCGTAGGCCAGGATCAGCGGCGGGGAGGGCATCTTCTTGAAGGCGTTGACCAGGCCGAGCACCAGCCCGACGATCGCGCCAACAAGCATCAGGGCCGGGAACATCCAGCCGATGCCAGCACCCACGGCCACCAGGGCCAGGGTCAGGATGGTCTTGTTAATGACATCGCCGATGGTCATCCGGCCGGTATCGGCACCGGTGGCCGATGGCTGGCGGTACATATCCTCCAGCTGGCTGGCGCTCATCTGCGGAGCGTTCTGGAAGCCCACAGGATTCTGGGACTGCTTGGTGCCCCAGGCCTGGGCCTGGTTCTTGGAGTCGAAGATCGGGTTTCCGTTCAAGGTCTTTTCCCCTCAATTAGGTCAAGTCGCGAAGCGTCGGCGAGGATGCCTCGTTGCTACTTAACGACAGTTGCTTTAAGACTACGTCAGTTCGTGTTCCCGGCGCTCATTCCTACGGATGAGATCACCATCGGAACCCCGAAATGGCAGTTCACTTGCAGGTGCCACATAATGGATTCACAGGCTCACGCGTTCTCACCGGCTGGCTCGCAAATCCGCTGGCAGCGGCGTCGTGGTGGGTGGATCACTTCCTCGTGCCGCGCGATTGCCAGCCGCCGGTCGGCAGGGACCCGTGAGCAGCCGGTACGTCATTGGTTGGAGGGTTCCTTGTCTCGTCGCGTCAAGCGCATCGCAGGAAACATCGCCGTCCTTGCGTCGCTGACCGCGATCCTCCTGCTATTGATAACAAGCGCCATGTCCGACGAATTCCTGCGCAACGATCCCGCGCTCACCGCCGAGGCGAACGCCGGGACCCCCATTGTCCCCACACGCAACACCGCCGCGGCTTCGGCCCCCGCATCGGCGGTGCCACAGACCGCGAGCGAGCTGGAGCGAGCTCGTTCCCGGGCGCTGGCCGAGGGACGGCCCGAGGCCGCGTGGGACAAGCAGTGCATTGCCTGGCAGGTCCCGCAGGCGGCTACGGATCCGCAACGCTGGGCGAACCGGATGGGCCGGCAGTGGCTCGAGGCTCACCGGGCCCGGTGCCCTGATGCGATCACCATCCCGCACTATTTCGTTGACTCCTGGTCCGCAGGTGAGCCTGGAACGCTGCGGATTCGCGTGGAGGACGCTGCGGTCTTCGCCGCGTGGCCGGGACCAGCGGCAAGTGCGATCCTTGAGGACATTGCGCGGGATTTCATGGAAAACCTGGCACCTGCCAACCCTGAGCTGAAGCCCGTTGAGGTGGCCACCGGCAACGGTCAACACCGGGCCCACTATGACAGGACGACATGGGCCAAGGCGCAGGACATCTAGCCCACCACCAACACAGCCCCGGCCGCAGAGGCTCGGGCTGCGGCGCCCGGATGCCGGATCGAAGTACCTGGCAGCGTGCACCGGCACGCCCCCGAACCTACCACAGAAAACAACAACGCCGCTACCGCCCCGCGAAAACCGGGGATGTAGCGGCGTATCTTTTGGTGCCCCCAGTGGGACTCGAACCCACAAGCCTTGCGGCAGCTGATTTTAAGTCAGCCGTGTATGCCAATTCCACCATAGGGGCCAGCTTGAAAAATCCTACGCGATGTTTTCCCATTTTCTGAAATTTCGCCGGAACGGCAAGGATCGGTGGGCCGGCGCCTGTGGCGTCGGCCCACCGTCGGGTCAATCATCGCTTGATGCAGCCTTCTACGGCCGGCAGGCTACTTCTTCGGCTTGGCCGACTCCTCGAAGGCCTTGCGCGGATTCTGCATGTTGTTCAGCTGCAGCGAATCGCGGTTGAAGAACAGGGCAACCATCCAGTCGCCGAGCACGCGGAACTTGCGCTCGAAGGTCGGCATGGCCATGCCGTGGTAGCCGCGGTGCGCCATCCAGGCCAGCCAGCCGCGCAGCTTGATCGACTTGATGCGGGCCACGCCCTTGTTGCGGCCGAAACCGGCAACGGCACCCAGGTTCTTGTGCTTGTACTCCTTGATGGTGCCCACGCCGTAGCGGGCGGCGTACAGGTTCTTGGCCAACAGCTTGGCCTGGCGCACGGCGTGCTGCGCGTTGGGCACGCAGGTGCCGTCGGGCAGCCCGCCGGTCACATCCGGCACGGCCGAGACGTCGCCGGCCGCCCAGGCGCCCTCCACCGGGTCGCCGTTGGCGTCCTTGATGCGCAGGTCGGTGCGGGTCTCGATGCGGCCGCGCTGTTCGATCTGGAAGTCGGTGGAGCGAACCATCGGGTTGGCCATCACGCCGGCGCACCAGATCAGGGTGTCGGCGTCGAATTCGCCGGCCGGGGACTTGTCGCCCATGTTGATCAGCTTCAAGGTGCCATCGGTGGCGTCGGCCAGCGAGGTGTTCAGCAGCACCTCGATGCCGCGGCTGCGCAGGTGCTCGACAACCCAGACGGCCTGGTCCTCGGTGACCTCGGGCATGATGCGGCCCATGGCCTCGATCAGCACGAAGCGGGCTTCGTCCTGGCCGATGCGGTCGTTCAGGGAGATGGCGTAGCGGGCCATGTCCTCGATTTCGGTGATCGTCTCGATGCCGGCGAAGCCGCCGCCGACGACCACGAAGGTCAGCGCACGCTTGCGCTGGGCCGGGTCGGTCATGTTGGAGGCCGATTCGATGCGCTCGGAAACCTGGTTGCGCAGCGCGGTGGCTTCCTCGATGGTCTTCAGCCCGATGCCCTCTTCGGCCAGGCCCGGGATGGGGAAGGTACGGGTGACCGAACCGGCGCTCATCACCACGTCGGTGTATTCCAGTTCGAAGCTTTCACCGTTGACCGGGTCGATGACGGCCTTCTTGCTGGCGTGGTCGATGCTGGTGACCCGACCGTTGATCAGTTCGGAGTCCTTCAGGTGCTGGCGGTGCGAGACCACGATGTGGCGTGGTTCGATGCCGCCGCCGGCCACCTCGGGCAGGAACGGAAGGTAAGTCATGTAGGGGTTGGGGTCCACCACGGTCACGATGCCGCCGTGGGCCTTGACCTTCTTCTGGAGCTTCTTCGCGACGTACAGACCGACATAGCCGCCGCCGACAACGAGAATGCGTGGACGCTTCTGGGAGCTTTCGATGATTGACATATGGCCGATTCTACGCGGAAAAACCAGGTTAGTGAAAACATTCACTAACCATTGGGAGGGAGATTGGCCACCCGGTGTTGTGACCGGTTCGCCCTTGGCGGTCCAGTCCTGGGCAGGGCCCGGCGGCGGGCCCGGATCCAACTCACTGATTGGGGGCGGCCCTGCTGTCTAGAACCGCGGAAACAGCAACGGGGGCAGCGCGCCGGTCTCCCGGATCGCTGCCCCCGTCCGCAAAGCCCGGACGGGCTGCCGCAAGGCTATTCAGGCACGTCGTCAAACAGGTCCCGGCTGCCCGGGGCCCGGCCAACCTTGAGGTCGCTCAGTGCCGCGTCGTCGATCTGCTTCGAGCGCTGGTAGCGCCGGTTGGCCGCGGCCACCTGCCAGCCGCCCAGGCCCAGGGCCAGCACCAGCAGCACCCCCGCGCCGATCACGAGCGCCGGCTGCAGCAGCGGCGCCTCCTGCGGCGGGGCGACCGGCTGCGGGGCGGCGACCTGCTTCAGGTCGGACTTCTCCATGGAGATGCCCGGTTCCCTGGTGTCCTGCGCTCCGGCGTCGGTGTCCCGGCGGTGCACGTGGATCCATTCGGCGATGGTGCCCAGCGGGTTCGTGCTGGTCTCGGCGACGTCGGCGGTCAGGGCCGCCTTCGCGTCCATGATCCCGTAGCCGTAGAGGTTGTCCACCCCGGGGGCGCCGGCGTCCTTGGCGGTCTTCAGGATCCGGTTGATGACCTGTGGCGCCTTCATCTGCGGGTACTTGGAGCGGATCAACGCCACCACGCCGGAGACGATCGGCGCGGCGCCGGAGGTGCCGGACCAGCGGGCATAGTCACCGCCGGGCATGCCGCCGACCAGCGGCTCGGCCGGGGCGGCCACCCCGATCGAGATGCCCTCGGTGGAGGAGTCCTTCGAGGCCTTGCCCGACTCGTCGACCCCGGCCACGGTCAGCACCCCGGGGATGGTGGCCGGCGCGCCAACCTGGCTCATCCCGCCGGAACGGTTCCCGGCGGCGGCCACGACCACCACGTCGTGGTCCTCGGCGTACTTGAACGCCGAATCCCAGCTTTCGGGCCAGGCCGGGCTGGTGGAGCCCAAGGACATGTTGATGACCTTCGCCCCGTTGTCCACGGCCCAGCGCACCGCGCGCGGGATCTGTTCCTCGACCGGGATCCCGGCCGGGTTCTGCCCGCCCATCCACAACGAGACGGACATCAGCTCTGCGGCCGGGGCCACCCCCAGCACGCCGTCCGGCCCGCCGGAGGGCTTGGGCACGGTCTCGTACTCCGGTTCCTCCGGAACGTCCTCGTCTTCCTCTTCCGCGTGCTTCTTGGCCTTCTCCCACGCGGTCTTCAGCTTCTCGTTCTCGGCCTTGACCCGATCGATCTCGGCCTTGTTGTTCCCGCGTCCGGCCAGCAGGGTGGCCACCAGGGTCCCGTGCTCGCTGCGCGCCCCAATCGGGGTGTTGCCGGTCGGTCCGCCGGATCCGGAGACGTCGGTGCCGCCGGTGACGGCACCGCGCAGGTCGGGGTGTGAGGTGTCGATGCCGGTGTCGATCACCGCGACCTTCACCCCCTGGCCCTTGGCGTCCTTGTGGGCATCCTTGATGCCCAGCGAGTCCAGCCAGTACTCGGCCTCGCGGATGCTGTCGGCGTGGGCGCTGGGTGCCAGCAGCAGGTTGCCACCCACTCCCAGCACGAGCGCCAGGCTCATGGCCAGCAGCGTGCCTAGGGTGCGGGTGATCCGGGGCCCGGTGCGTGCGAACACGGTTTCCTCCTAGTCCCCGGGCCGCCGGCCGGCTGGCCGTGACGCATGATCGGGTGCGGGTGTGTGGTGGGTGGGTCTCAAGGGTGGCTCCGAGGCCAAGGTGGCCCCTGGGGCCTAGGCGGTGTGCAGGGCGGCCACCGAGGCGGCAATGCCATCGAGGATATCGTGTTCCGAGGCGGTGATCCGCTCAACCCGGCCGCTGGTGGCCCGGTGCACGTGGGAAAGGATGCGCTCCACGATCAGCGCCCCGGCCTGGATCACGTCCACGCGTCCGGGGTGCATGAAGCCCAGCGCCGCACGCTGGGCCCGGTTCATGCCCAGGATCGCGCCGGTCGCCTCACGCATCTGGCAGAAGTCCAGCTGCGCGCCGTGGATGCGCTGCGAGTCGTAGTGCTCCAGCCCCAGCGCCTGGGCGGTCAGCGTGGTGATGGTCCCGGCGACCCCGACCAGCCCGGTCAGCTGGGACAGGTCCAGGGATTCGAGCACGCGCAGCTGGTTGTCGATGAAGTCCGCAGCCTGGCTGCGGGCATCCAGTCCACCCAGCCCGTCGGAGAAGAAGCGTTCGGTGACCCGCACGCAGCCTATGTCCAGGCTCACCGCGGTGCGCGGGGTGCGTCCGGCGCCGATCACGAACTCGGTGGATCCCCCACCCAGGTCGATGACCATCCGCTCCCCGGCCGCATCGGCCGGCAGCACGCCGGTCGCCCCGGCGAAGGACAGCGCCGCTTCCTCCTGGCCGCTGATCACCTCGGGGCGCACCGAAAGGATCTGCTCGATGGTGTCCAGGAACTCCTCGCGGTTGGCCACGTCGCGGGTGGCGGAGGTGGCCACGAAGCGGGTGTGCGCCACCTGGTGCTGCTCGATCAGCGCGGCGTAGTCGCGCACCGCCGCGTAGGTGCGTTCCAGGGCCTCGGGGGCGAACCGCCCGGTGGCGTCCACGCCCTGGCCCAGGCGCACGATCTGCATGCGCCGCTCGACGTCGGCCAGCTGCACGCCGTCGGCGCCCTGGCTGGCCTCGGCGATCAGCAGCCTGATGGAATTGGTGCCGCAGTCGATCCCGGCTACCCGCATTAGCTCTCCTCCCCTGCCGCCTGGCGTTCGGCCCGCTTGCGGGCACGCTCGGCGCGTTTGACTTCCGGATCCACCGCCTGGGTTTTTACGTGCCGGGAGCGGTCCCGGCTGGGGGCCGGGCCCTTCGTGTCCCAGGCCCCGGTGCAGTAGCACACGTCCTTGGTCCACCATTCGGCGATCCCGGCCAGCGCCTCGTCGCCCAGCGGGTTGACCCCTTCCCCGGCGGCCAGGGAATGGCCGACCAGCACGTGCAGGCACTTCACGCGGGTGGGCATGCCCCCGGCCGAGACCCCGGCGATCTCCGGAACCTCACCGGTGCCCGAACGCCGACCAATCGCGTCCCGGTTGGCCAGGTAGGATTCGTGGGCTTCGCGGTAGGCGGCGGCCAGCTGCGGGTCCTGCCCGAGCCGTTCGTTCATCTGGTTCATCACCCCGGCGGCCTCCAGGCGGGAAACGGCCGAGGTGACCACCGGGTGGGTCAGGTAGTAGGTAGTGGGGAACGGGATGCCGGAGGACAGCCGCGGGGCGGTGGTGGCCACCAGCGGGTTGCCGCATACGCAGCGCGCCCCGATCTCCACCACGTCGCGCACCGGGCGGTTCAGCTGCCGGCTGAGGGTTTCCAGGTCCTTCTCGCTGGGGGTGCGCCCGGCGGCGTCCAGGGCCTCATGAATTCGCTGGTTGCTCACGTCTCACTGCTCTTCCGCTTGCGTCGTAGGTCTTGGGTCCGCAACAAAGGGGACTTCGGGTCATTCGGGGCCGGTGGCGGCGGGCCGGTGCGGGGCCGGGACCGGTTTGGTCAGTCGGTGGCCGAACGGCGCACCGAGTCCAGCAGGGCGTCGACCCAGGGCAGTTCCTGGCGCACCTCATAGGTGCTGCCGTTGGCCTGTTCGTCCTCCTGCGCGGAGGGCCGTTCACCGACCACCATGTACACCCGCTCACCGGGCATCACCAAGTTTATCCGGTCGCGGGCCTGCTGCTTGATGTACAGCGGGTCGTCCCAGCGGGCGATCTCCTCTTTCAGCGCGTCGCGTTCGGCCTCCATGGCGGTGATCGAAGCGCGCAGCTCGTTGATCTCCTGCATCTGGGCGCGGTAGTGGTTCACCGTGGGCACCAGCATCACCGCGAAGAAGGCGAGCACCACCAGCAGGGCGGCGACGCGTCCAGAGAAGCGGTGCGCGGCCACCGGCTCCCCGCCGGGTTCGGCCGGCTGGGTAGGGGGCTGGGCCTCGGCGGGGTTGCGGCGCACCGCGGCGGAGAACTTGACCCGGTCCACCCGGCGGCGCTGGGACTGCTTCTGCTTGGCCCGCTCCAGCCGCGGGGAGCGCGCGCTCTTGCCCGGGGTCGGGGTGGCTTCCGGGTCGGGGGCGCGGCGGCGTCCGGCCGGGCGGGGCCGCGGGCTGGGCACCACGTTGATCGCGTCGGTGGGCAGTTCGGTGGGCGGGGCGCAGCGCTGCTCGGGATCCAGCGGGACCACCTTGGCGCTGGTGGCACGGGGTGCGGTGTGCCCCGCGGCGTGCGGCCCGCTGGCGGAGGGGCGGGCCGCGGCGGGGCGTGGCCCCTGCCGGTGCTCCGTCATCGACCCGCTGCCGGGGTGCGCCGCACCGGTGCCCGCGTCCTGGGCGTCTGGTTCGCCGTTCCCCTCGGGTCGCTTGGGGGTCGGTCGACGAGGCATTCGTGGTGGTCGCTGAGCCATGCTCCCCCATTCTTTGGTCTGTGGCCGGCGGTACCGTGCGGCGGTACGCGTCGTTAAACGACGAAGCCCGCCGGCAGGTTCCTACCGACGAGCTTAATCGCTATCACTGGCAATTAGCTGTTGAAACGCGGGAAGGCGCTGGCGCCGGCGTAGATAGCTGCATCACCGAGGTCCTCCTCGATGCGCAGCAGCTGGTTGTACTTGGCCACGCGCTCGGAGCGGGCCGGGGCGCCGGTCTTGATCTGTCCGGCGTTGGTGGCCACGCAGATCTCGGCGATGGTCACGTCCTCGGTCTCCCCCGAACGGTGCGAGGTGATGGTGGTGTAGCCGGCACGCTGGGCCATGGTGATCGCATCCAGGGTTTCGGTCAGCGAACCGATCTGGTTGACCTTGACCAGCAGCGAGTTGGCGATGTCCTTCTCGATGCCCTCGGCCAGGCGCTGCGGGTTGGTGACGAACAGGTCATCGCCCACCAGCTGCACCTTTTCCCCGATCGCGTCGGTCAGGGTCTTCCAGCCCTCCCAGTCGTTCTCATCCAGCGGGTCCTCGATGGAGACCAGCGGGAAGTCGGCGACCAGCTGGGCGTAGTAGTCGCTCATCTGCTGGGCCGAACGCTGCTGGCCCTCGAACTGGTAGGAGCCGTTCTCGAAGAACTCGGAGGAGGCCACGTCCAGCGCCAGGGCGATGTCCTGGCCCGGGGTGTAGCCGGCCCGCTGGATCGCCTCGGTGATCAGCTCCAGGGCGGCACGGTTGCTGGGCAGGTTCGGGGCGAAGCCGCCCTCGTCGCCCAGGCCGGTGGACAGGCCCTTTTCCTTCAGCACGGACTTGAGGTTGTGGTAGACCTCAACACCCCAGCGCAGGGCCTCGGAGAAGGTCTCGGCGCCGATCGGGGCGATCATGAACTCCTGGATGTCCACGTCGGAGTCGGCGTGCGAGCCGCCGTTGAGGATGTTCATCAGCGGCACCGGCAACACGTGGGCGTTCGGGCCGCCCAGGTACTTGAACAGCGGAAGGTTGGCGCTGGTGGCGGCGGCGGTGGCCACGGCCAGGGAGACGCCCAGGATGGCGTTGGCGCCCAGCTTGGACTTGTTGCTGGTGCCGTCCAGGTCGATCATGGCCTGGTCGATGGCACGCTGGTCGGTGGCATCCATGCCTTCCAGTTCCCCGGCGATCTCTTCGATCACTGCCTCAACGGCACCGAGCACGCCCTTGCCCTGGTAGCGCTTCTTGTCTCCGTCGCGGCGCTCCGCGGCCTCGAACTGCCCGGTGGAGGCGCCCGAGGGAACAGCCGCGCGGCCGTGGGAGCCGTCGGTGAGCAGGACTTCGACCTCAACGGTCGGGTTGCCGCGGGAATCAAGGATTTCACGCGCGTGGATGGCGTCAATCAATGCCATGAGTTTGGACTCCTTGTATAAAGGGGTGGTCGAGGGGCAAGTCAATCCAGCGGTCCAGATTGACCGTTGGCACCGTTGCCTGGTTCCTAGCCTAGCGCTTACCCGGGGTTTCCGGCGACGATGTGTCATCACCGGGCTGGGCATAGCGGGCCGTCAGCGCGTCGCGCAGCACCGCCTCCGCGTCCAGGCCCAGTTCGCTGGCCCGGGCGGTGAGCCCCATCAGGGCCGCGGCGAGCTGCTGCTCGTCGTTCACCGCCGCAGCCAGGGCTCCCCCGCCCTGGTGCTCGGGCGCCACCGGCCGCCCGGCGCGGGCCTGGCGGGAATGCAGCTTCTGGGACAGGGTCAGGGCCGGCAGCCCGGCAGGCAGCCCGGCCCGGGGCCGGCGCCCGCGCTGTTCCTCCGCCTTGGCCGCATCCCAGGTCTCGATGATGGTGGCCACATCCTGGGTGATGTCCCCGCGCAGCTGCCCGTGCTCGTCGAAGATGTGCCGGTTGCGGCGCAGCATCTTCTGGCGCAGCCCGTTGGCCACGTCGTCGAAGCCGAACTGTCCGGCCTCGCTGGCGATCTGGGCGTGCAGCACGATCTGCAGCAGCAGGTCCCCCAGTTCGTCGC
The DNA here is from genome assembly GCF_005774635.1 of Glutamicibacter sp. V16R2B1. Taxonomy (NCBI): domain Bacteria; kingdom Bacillati; phylum Actinomycetota; class Actinomycetes; order Micrococcales; family Micrococcaceae; genus Glutamicibacter; species Glutamicibacter sp. V16R2B1. Next base: position 105,431 of record NZ_VATX01000004.1, on the reverse strand, counting down.
GCAGCTCCTGCGGGTTTCCGGCCCCGATCGCGTCGATCACCTCATAGGCCTCCTCCACCAGGTAGGTGCGCAGCGACTGGTGGGTCAGCGCCCGCGTCCAGGCGCAGTGGGTGCGCAGGATCCCGATGGTCTCCAGCAGTTGCTCGGTCTCGGTTTCAGCCATGAAAACCATGCTAATCCCCGCAACCCGCGCTGCTGGCCCCACCCGGTGGCCTACGCTGGGGGTGATGGGCGTCGCAGCGAGCACGCTGGGCGTCCTCCCCGGTCCCGGAACGCGCGTAGCGCCCCCGTGCCGCTGCACGGGGGCAATGCCCTGCCGGGACCCGCCCACCATCCGGGAACCTGCGAAAGGACCTGCCATGACCGAGCCGCACACCCTCACCAGCCCCCAGTTTCTCGATCAGCTGCCCAGTGAACTGTTCATCGGCGGGCAGTGGCGCGAAGGCACCTCCCAGCGCACGCTGCGCACCACCAACCCCTTTGACGACACCCTGCTGGCCGAGATCCGCCAGGCCTCCACGGCCGATGTGGATGCGGCCTACCAGGCGGCCGCCGACGCCCAGCCGGGCTGGGCCAGCCTGCCTCCGGCCAAGCGCAGCGCCGTGCTGGGCAAGGCGGCGGACTACCTGCAGGAGCACTTCGAGCAGGTGCTGCAGCTGCTGGTCGCCGAATCCGGCTCCAGCCACCTGAAGGCGAACATCGAACTGTCCGGCACGATCGCCGCGATCCGGGAGGCGGCCACCTTCCCCACCCGCGTGCACGGCAAGATCCTGCCCTCCAACGCCCCGGGCAAGGAAAACCGCGTCTACCGTGAACCGGTCGGGGTGGTGGCGGTAATCAGCCCCTGGAATTTCCCGCTGCTGCTTTCGGCGCGCTCGGTGGCCCCGGCCCTGGCGCTGGGCAACACGGTGGTGCTCAAGCCGGCCTCGGACACCCCGTTGACCGGTGCCCTGGTGTTGGCCAAGGCGTTTGAGACCGCCGGGCTGGCGGCCGGGGCGCTGAACACCGTGATCGGTTCCGGCTCTGAAATCGGGGATCATGTGGTCACCCACCCCACCCCCTCCCTGGTCTCCTTCACCGGCTCCACCCCGGTGGGCCAGAACGTGGGCAAGCTGGCGATCGCCGGCGAGCGCATGAAGCGGGTCTCGCTGGAACTGGGCGGCAACGCCCCGTTCGTGGTGCTCTCCGACGCGGACCTGGACCAGGCGGTGAAGGCCGCGGCGCTGGGCAAGTTCCTGCACCAGGGCCAGATCTGCATGGCGATCAACCGGATCATCGTCGAGGACGCCGTCTACGATGAGTTCGTCGAACGCTTCGCCGCCCAGGTCAAGGAACTGAAGTATGGGGACGCGGCCGACCCGGCCACCCTGGTCGGGCCGATCATCAACGACTCGCAGCTGGCCGGCCTGCGCGGCAAGATCGACACCGCCCGCGAGCAGGGCGCCCGGCCGGTGGTGGCCGGCCCGATCACCGGGCGGGTCATCGCCCCACACGTCTTCGCGGAGGTGACCTCGGAAATGGAGCTGTTCCGCGAGGAGATCTTCGGGCCGGTGGTCGGCATTACCCGGGCGGCGGATGAGGCCGAGGCGCTGCGCCTGGCCAACGACACCGAGTTCGGGCTCTCCTCGGCCGTGTTCACCAGCGACATCGAGCGCGGGGTGCGTTTTGCCCGCGGCATCAAGGCCGGGATGACGCACATCAACGACATCACCGCCAACGATGAACCGCACGTGATGTTCGGCGGGGAGAAGAACTCCGGGCTGGGGCGCTTCAACGGCGAGTGGGCGATCGAGGAGTTCACCACCGACCACTGGATCGGCGTGCAGGGCACCGCCAAGAAGTACCCGTTCTAGCGTTCCAGTAAACACCAGCACTCCGGGCGGCACCTTCAGCTAAGGTGCCGCCGTCAGTGCGTTGTTGCCGAGTCCCACGCCAGCGCCTCGAACACCATGATCGGCTCGTGTCCCCGGAAGGGGGTGCGCCGCCAGGTGCCCCATACCGCGCTGACCTTGAACCCCGCCGCCTGCAGTTGCCGTGCCAGGGTGGACCGGTCGCGGAAGGTCAGCAGCGTTTCCTGCCCGATCCTCTCCCCGGTGGCCAGAAAGTGGTTGTCGAATCGCAGCAGGACCCGCCCGTGGCCTTGTTCGGTGACAGTGCACCGTTCCGCCAGCGGTCCGTGCGGGGTGTGCCTGATTTCGGGTTCCTCCTGTCCCCAGGTTTCCCAGGCCCGCGCCGCGGGGTTCCGGGATTCGAAGGCCAGCACCGCCCCGGCAGCCGCCCGGGCGCGCAGGTCCGACAGGGTCCGACAGGGTCCGCTGCCACTGTGGATCGGCAATGTGCTGGGCAACGTTCCCCGTCATCACCATGAGGTCGTAGGGTCCGTCCGGCAGCAGCCGGCTGTCGCCGTGGATCCAGCGCACCGCCTGGGCGCCGGGATGGCGGCGGGCGTAGTCGAGCATCGCGGCGGAGGGGTCCACTCCGGTGACCTGCCGGCCCGGCCCGGCGAAGGTGACGGTCAGGATTCCGGTGCCGCACCCCAGATCCAGGATGCTGTTGGCCACATGACGTGCAGCCAGCTCCCGGTAGTAGTCATGATCCGGCCCGTCGGGATTGTCCGCGTCGTAGAGGTCGACGAGCCGTGCCGCGTATTGCTCCCCCATGCCTTTCACTGCTCCCCGCTGCCAAGCACGGCGGGCCGGCGCCGGGCAATCACGTGGATTACCCGGCACCGGCCCGCGGTGCGTGTTTCAGCCACCCGCGGTGGATGGCTGAGGTGGATGCTTAGTCCTCATCGTCCTCGTCGAAGTCGTCTTCGTCGTACTCATCGTCGAAGTCATCATCCTCGTCGTCCAGCAGGTCCGCGTAGGCGTCGTTGATGTACTCGACCATCATCTCGCGCACCTCCAGCGGCACGAAGGCGGCCTCGGCGGCGTTCAGGGTCAGATCCAGCAGGTCTTCCAGGTCGTAGTCGAACGCCTCCACCAGCAGCTCGTACTCGTCCGAGAGCGTGGTGCCGCTCATCAGCCGGTTGTCCGGGGAGATGGTCACGTTGAACCCGGTCTGCACCAGCAGGTCGATCGGATGGTTCTCGATGCCCTGGCCAAATCCGGCGCTCGCCCCGGTCTGCAGGTTCGAGGACGGGCAGATTTCCAGCGGAATGCCGCGTTCACGCACCCAGTTGGCGACCTGGCCCAGCGAAACCAGGCCGGTGTCCTCCCCCACCTGCTCGCCTTCATCGTCCACCCCACCGAATTCGATGGTGATGTCCTCGGCGATGCGCACCCCGTGGCCCAGGCGCTGGGCGCGGCCGATCAGGATGGCCTCCTTGATGGAGTCGATCCCGGCCGCCTCACCGGCGTGCACGGTGGTGGGGAAGAAGTTCTCGGCCAGCAGGTCGAACGCCTCGGCCATGCGCGAGGGCGGGAAGCCCTCCTCGGCGCCGGCGATGTCGAAGCCGACCACCCCGTCGCCGCGGTGGCGCAGCGCCAGCTCGGCGATCTCCTTGCCGCGATCGGCGTGGCGCATCGCGGTGACCAGCTGGCCCACCTGGATCAGGTGGCCTTCCTCGGTCAGCCGCTCCACGGCCTCGTCCAGGCCCGCCTGCACCGCCTCCACGGCCTCGTCCAGGCTCAGCCCCTTGGCCAGGTGCTGTTCCGGCGCCCAGCGCACCTCACCGTAGATGACCCCGTCGGCGACCAGGTCCTCCACGAACTCGCTGGCCACCCGCTTGAGGGCGCCCTTGGTCTGCATCACCGCGATGGTGTGCTCAAAGGTTTCCAGGTAGCGCGGCAGCGACCCGGAGTCGGCGGACTCACGGAACCATTCGCCCAGTGATTCGGCGTCGTCCGCGGGCAGGGTGTGGCCCACCTCGGCTGCCAGTTCGATGATGGTCTGCGGGCGCAGCCCACCATCCAGGTGGTCGTGCAGGGAGATTTTGGGCAGATCGCGGAAGTCGAATTCGGGATCATAGGCAAGATGAATCAGTTCTTCAGTCACAGTGTCGAGCCTAGCCGCATTTGGGCCGGACAGATAGCCACCACGGCTGAAGAAAAGGACACATCTTGGGGGCGGTTATTGGTGCTGCGGGTTAATTCGCGTCCAGCTCACCGGGCGGGACGGTTTCACGGGCTTTTCCCTCCGCGCCGCCGCGCTCGGCCTGCAGCCGCCGCAGTCGCTTGCGGTGCACCGCCTCCAGGATCTTGTTCACGATCCGGTCGATGATGAACCCCAGCACCAGGGCGATCGCCACCGAGAGCACCACGCCCAGCAGCTTGTTGTCAGACAGCCAGTTTCCGGCGACCGCGCCGATCCCCACCGAGTAGCCGCCCCAGGTGATGCACCCGATGACGTCGAAGAACGTGAAACGCTGGTACGAGTAGCCGGTCGCCCCGGCGGTCAGGTTCACCGCCACGCGCCCCAGCGGGATGTAGCGGGCGGTGAAGATCAGCAGCGCACCGGAGGTTTCCAGTTTGCGGGCCGCGAAGTCCAGCACCCTCTTGGCCCGGCCCGAACGCATCCACGCGAACTGCCGGTAGCCGATGCTGCGTCCAATCCGGAAGGTGATCTGGTCGCCGATGATGGCTCCGGCCACCCCGATCAAAAAAATCAGCAGCAGGTTGGGGCTGCCGCTGCCGAAGCCGACCGCGGCCAGCGACACCAGGAAGGTCTCCGAGGGAACGACCGGGAACACGCCGTCGATCAGGCAGAAGGCAAACAGCAACGGCAAAACCCACCAGGCGCTGGCGGCCTGCATGATTGCCTCATTGACCATTTCCATGGGTGCGTACGTCGCTTCCTCGCTGCCCGGAGCCGTCCCCCGGGCTTCTGCCTTCCATTGTCTCCCACCGGGCCGGGCACGCACACCCCCGAAAGTGATGATCTGCGCCGGCCCGGTCTCCACCCGTGGGTTGAGGCCGTTGGGCCAGGAGAATTCTTGTCTGGCACAACGAACCGCGCCGGGCAGAAGTTCCGCCGCGCCAGCTGATTCACCGGCACTGCGCACCTGCACCAGGGCAAGGCCGTGGACCGATCCGGCGCGGCATACGCCACGGGCCGCCGGCTCCCACCGGTGGTGGAGGCAGGCGGCCCGTGGCCGTGCAGCGGCTGGGTTTCACCCCGCTAGCTGGCGGTGATGCGCTCGATGATCAGCCGGGTGTCGGCCCGGTCGGATTCGGCCCCGAGCACCAGGGAGCGTTCCACCAGCGCCGCGGCGCGCTCGATTTTTTGGGGGGTGTCGGTCAGCAGGGTGGCGATCGGCTGCCCGCGGCGCACCAGGGCCCCGGGCTTGACGTGCAGCTGCACCCCCGCCCCGGCCTGCACCGCATCCTCCTTGCGGGCCCGCCCGGCGCCCAGCGTCCAGGCGGCCAGGCCGATGTCCATCGCGTCCAGGCGCAGCACGCTGCCCTCGGCCGGGGCGTAGATCGTGTGCGATTCCTTCGCCTGCGGCAGCGGCGCGTCCGGGTCCCCGCCCTGGGCGGAAATCATGGCCCGCCACTTGTCCATCGCCCGCCCGTCGTTCAGCGCCGCGCGCACGTCCACATCGCGCACCCCGGCACCGGCCAGCATTTCCTCGGCCAGCGCCACGGTCAGCTCAACCACGTCCTGCGGTCCGCCGCCGGCCAGGACCTGCACCGATTCGGCGACCTCGATCGCGTTGCCGGCGCTCAGCCCCAGCGGGGTGTCCATGTTGGTCAGCAGCGCCACGGTGTTCACCGACGCGTCCGCGCCCAGGTTGACCATGGTGGTTGCCAGTTCGCGCGCGCTGGCCTCGTCCTTCATGAACGCCCCGGAGCCGACCTTCACATCCAGCACCAGGGTGCCGGTGCCCTCGGCGATCTTCTTGCTCATGATGGAGGAGGCGATCAGCGGGATGGCCTCCACGGTGCCGGTGACGTCGCGCAGCGCATAGAGCTTCTTGTCCGCCGGCGCCAGCCCCGCCCCGGCCGCGCAGATCACGGCGCCGACCTCGGATAGCTGGGCGAACATCTGCTCATTGCTCAGGTTGGCCCGCCATCCGGGAATGGATTCGAGCTTGTCCAGGGTGCCTCCGGTGTGCCCCAGCCCGCGCCCGGACAGCTGCGGGACCGCCACCCCGAACACCGCCACCAGGGGCGCCAGCGGCAGGGTGATCTTGTCCCCCACCCCGCCGGTGGAGTGCTTGTCGGTGGTCGCCAGGCGCCGCCCGGAGGCGTCGGTGAGCGTGGAGAAGTCCATGCGCTGTCCGGAGTTGATCATCGCGGTGGTCCAGCGCGCGATTTCCGCCCGGTCCATCCCGTTCAGGAAGATCGCCATGTTCAGCGCCGCCATCTGCTCCTCGGCGATCACCCCGCGGGTGTAGGCGTCGATGGTCCAGTCGATCATCTGCGGGCTCAGCCGCCCGCCGTCGCGTTTGGTGCGGATCACCTCAACCGCGTCAAAGGCCTCCATTGCCATCTTGCTCCTCCTCCTGCTGCGCGCTCTGCCGCGCTGGCGTCTCAGGTAGTGTCCGCGCCCCGGCTCCTGCCGGGCCCGGCCCGGCGGGTTCGCGGTGTCCGGTGCGTTCCAGGTTCTGCGGCCCGAATGCGTCGGGCAGCAGCTCGTCGATGCTGCGCACCCCGCGGGCGGTCTTGATCCGCAACGGGTTGCCGCGGTGCTCGTAGAGCAGCTGCCGGCAGCGCCCGCACGGGGTGATCAGCTCCGCCTGCCCGCCGACGGGGCGGCCCAGGCACAGGAAGTGGGCCAGGGTTCCGCCGCCGGTGGCGAACAGCTGGCCGAGCATCGAGCATTCGGCGCACAGGGTCACCCCGTAGGCCGCGTTTTCGATGTTGCACCCGGAGACCAGGCGCCCGTCGCTGCTCAGGGCCGCGGCTCCGACCTGGAAATTCGAGTACGGCACGTAGGCGTTGTCCAGGGCCGCGGTGGCCGCGGCGTGCAGCCGCGACCAGATCCGCTCTTCCTGCCCGCCCTCGGGCACCGGGATCTGCGCAGGATCGCCCTGCGGGCGGGGCTGTGACGGCACGGCTACTCCTTCGTGTACGGTTCGCCCACCGCGGCCGGACCGCGGGAGCGGCCCACCAGTCCGGCCACGGCGAAGATGGTCACCAGATAGGGCATCATCGCCATGAACTGGCTGGGCACCGGGGTGCCGATGATCGTCAGGGTCACCTGCAGGTTGTCGGCGAAACCGAACAGCAGGGCCGCCATGAACGCGCCGATCGGGTTCCAGCGCCCGAAGATCACCGCGGCCAGGGCGATGAAGCCGCGCCCGCCGGAGATCTCCTTGGTGAAGGAGTCGATGGCCACCAGGGTGAAGAAGGAGCCGCCGATGCCGGCCACGATCCCGCCCAGGGTGACGTTCCAAAAGCGCATCACGTTGACCTTGATGCCCAGGGTGTCCGCGGCCTTGGGATGCTCGCCCACCGCCCGCACACGCAGGCCCCAGCGGGTCTTGTACAGCCCGAACCAGACCAGGAACACCGCAATGTACATCAGGTAGCCGACCACGGACTGCTTGAACAGGATCGGGCCGATGACCGGGATGGCGCTCAGCCCGGGAATCTCGATGATCGGCAGGCGCCCGGGCGAGTTGAACAGTTCCGGGTCGCGCTGCATCACCGTGGTGAACAGGAACCCGGTCACCCCGGAGACCAGCACGTTCAGCACCACGCCGACGATGATCTGGTTGACCAGGTACTTGATGGAGAACAATGCCAGGATCAGTGAGACCAGGGCCCCGGCCACGCCGGCGGCGACCAGCCCGGCGAACACGTTGCCGGTGGTGGAGGCAACGATCGCGGCGGTGAAGGCGCCGGCCAGCAGCTGGCCCTCAATGGCGATGTTCACCACGCCCGACCGCTCGCACAGCACCCCGGACAGCGAACCGAACACCAGCGGCACGGCCAGCACCACGGCCCCGGCCAGCAGGGAGGCCAGCGAAATGGTGGTCACGTTCGCTCCGGAGACCACCCAGATCAGGAACGAAAGCACGAACAGGACCGCGAAGACGATCACGATCCAGCGTTCGGTGGCCAGCCCCTGCCTGCGCCGCACCCAGGAGTAGACCGCGCCGGCCGCCAGCAGCACGCCGATCACCAGGTTGGTGGCCTGGCCCGGGAAGACCAGGGTGGGCAGTTCGAACGCGTCCCCGGCGCTGGAGAGGCGGAAGTGCGCGGCCTCGCTGCTGCCCAGCAGGCCAAAGCCCACCAGCACCAGCACGGCAATCACCGACAGGAACACCGGGGTCTTGATCGGCACCGCCGGACGGGTGGGCAGCACGGAGGTAGGCAAAGTCTGTGCGGTCATCAGGCACCAGCCTTAGTCGAAACGGGACGCTTGGAGGACGCGGCACGCGCGCGCTTCTTCTTGTTCAGGCCGAAGATCGCCTTCACCAGCGGCGGGGCCGCAATGAACAGCACGATCAGGGACTGGACCACCAGCACGATGTCGATCGGGGTACCGGTGGAGATCTGCATGTTCACCGCGCCGGCGCGGAAGGCGCCAAAGAGCAGCCCGGCAAAGAAGGTGCCCCATGGGGTGGAGCGGCCCAGCAGCGCCACGGTGATCGCGTCAAAACCCAGCGACCCGGCGATCCCGGCGGTGAGCACCTTCTCGGTGCCCGCCACCTGCGCCACGCCCGCGGCCCCGGCCAGCGCCCCGGCCAACGCCATCGCCAGCATGGTCGCGCGGGCCACGTTCACCCCGGCGGTCTGTGCGGCGGCCGGGTTGTGCCCCACCGCGCGCAGCTCAAAGCCCAGCGTGGAGCGCTTGAGCAGCCAGGCCACGAAAATGGTCAGCGCGATCGCCATCAGGAACCCCAGGTGCAGCCGGGAACCGGGCAGCGCCGGGAAGACGGCGGTGGAATCAAGCACCGGGGAGATCGGGTTGGTGCCTCCGGGGCGGCGGAACGCCGCGGTGTTCATCAGGTAGTCCAGCAGGTACAGCGCCACATAGTTGAACATGATCGTCAAGATCACCTCGTGCGCGCCGGTGCGGGCCTTGAGCACGCCCACCAGCCCGCCCCAGATCGCGCCGCCGAGCAGGCCGAAGATGATCACGACCAACAGGTGCAGCACGATCGGCAGGTGCCAGGCGAACCCGGCGTAGGCGGCCATCGTCGCGCCGATGATGATCTGCCCCTGCGCGCCGATGTTGAACAGCCCGGCCCGGAAGGCCAGCGCCACGCCCAGCCCGGCACAGATCAGCGGCGTGGAGACGGTCAGCGTCTCCAGGAACGGGGCGAAGCCCCGGGCCGAGTTGTAGATCGAGCCGTTGAACAGCGCCACATAGGATTCGGTGCCCGCGTGCCACAGCGCGGAGAGGAAGTCGGTGGGCCGGGCGAAGAAATACCCGGCGGTCTTGATGACCTTCTCGTCGGTCACGGCAATCAGCAGCCCGCCGATCACCAGGGCCACGATCACCCCCAGCACCGAGACCATGCCCGGGCCCTGGGTGATCTTGCGGAACAGGTCGTTGCCCTGCTGCGCGGCGCCGCCGTTGGGCGGCTGCACGGTCTTGGTCTGGCTCACTGGCCTTCTCCTTCCGCCTGGTGTTGCGCCATGGCTTCCTCGGCCGATACCCCGGCCATCATCAGTCCCAGCACCTCGCGTGGGGTTCCGGCCGGCACGATCCCGTTGACCCGGCCCTTGTAGAGCACCGCGATCCGGTCGGCCAACTCCATCACCTCATCCAGCTCGGTGGACACGATCATCACCGGGGTGCCGGCGTCGCGTTCGGCCACGATCCGCCGATGCAGGAATTCGATCGAGCCCACATCCACGCCGCGGGTGGGCTGCGAGGCGATGAACAGCTTCAGCGGGCGGGAAAGCTCGCGCGCCATCACCACCTTCTGCTGGTTGCCTCCCGAGAGGCTGGAGGCCGGGTTCAGCTGGTTGTCGGTGCGCACGTCGAAGTCCTGGATCTGCTTGGCGGCGTTGCGCCGCAGCTCGCCCAGGTTCATCGACACCCCCTTGGCGAAGGGGGCACGGTCGTACAGGTCCAGCACCAGGTTCTCCTCGATGGAGAACTCGGCGACCAGCCCGTGCACGGAACGGTCCTCGGGCACGAAGCCGACCCCCGAGCGCAGCACCTGCTTCACGCTCTGGCCGATTAGCTCCTTGCCCTGCAGCTTCACCGAGCCGCCGGTGACCGCCTGGGTGCCCAGGATCGCCTCGGTCAATTCGGTCTGGCCGTTGCCCTGCACGCCGGCCACGGCCAGGATCTCGCCCTGGCGGATGTCGAAGGACACCTGGTCCAGGGTCGTGGTGCCGGCCTCGTCGACGACCGACAGGTCGCGCACCTGGAAGGTCGCCTCCCCGGGCACCGCCGGCTCCTTCTGCAGGGTCAGCTGCACCGAGCGCCCCACCATCAGGTTGGCCAGTTCGGTGGTGTCGGTGTCCGGTTCGACGCTGCCCACGACCTCGCCGCGGCGGATCACGGTGATCACATCGGAGACCGCCTTGACCTCGCGCAACTTGTGGGAAATGAACACGATCGAGGTGCCGTTGGCCTTGAGCTGGCGCATGATCTCCAGCAGCTCGTCGGTTTCCTGCGGGGTGAGCACCGCGGTGGGCTCGTCCAGGATCAGCACCTTGGCCTCGCGCACCAGCGCCTTGATGATTTCCACGCGCTGCTGCACACCCACCGGCAGGTCCTCCACCAGCGCGTCCGGATCCACGTGGAAGCCATAGCGTTCGGAAATCTCCCGGATCTTGGCCCGGGTGACATCCAGGTCCAGCACGCCGGCGGCCTTGGTGGCCTCCGAACCCAGCGCCACGTTCTCGGCCACGGTGAAGACCGGGATCAGCATGAAGTGCTGGTGCACCATGCCGATGCCCGCGGCCATCGCGTCGCCCGGGCCGCTGAACTCCACCGGCTGGTCGTCGACCAGGATCTGCCCCTCGGTGGGCTCGTAGAGCCCGTAGAGCACGTTCATCAGTGTGGATTTGCCGGCGCCGTTCTCGCCGAGCAGGCAGTGGATTTGCCCGTCATCGACCACCAGGTCTATGCCCTTGTTGGCATAGAAGGAACCGAAGGCCTTGGAGATTCCCCGCAGTTCGAGTTTCACGATCCCACCATCTTTGGTTGTTTGGGTTCAGGTTGGACACAGTCATGGAGCGCGCCAGCCGCGCACCGCTCGGGCGGTGAGCGGTGGCACGCTCCATGACGGTTAGGGGTGTTGTGGCCCTTACTTGGGGCTGGCCTGGGATTCGACCTTCAGCTCGCCGGAGATGATCTGCTGCTTCAGCGCCTCCACCTCGGACTTGGTCTCGTCGCTGACCTCATCTTCGAAGTTGTGGAACGGTGCGATGTCCACGCCGCCGTTCTCCAGGGTGCCCACGTACGGGGTGGCGTCGAAGTTGCCCTCGGTGTCTTCCTTGATGACGTCCTCGACGGCCTGGTCCATGGTCTTGATGACCGAGGTGAGCATGACGTCCTTGTAGTCCGGAGCGGTTTCAAAGCCATCGGAGTCAACCCAGACGAGCTTGACGTCCTTGCCGGCCGCATTTTCTTCCTTCACCGCGGCGCCGGAGCCCTTGCCGACCGGCCCGGCGACCGGCATGATCACGTCAGCACCCTGGCTGATGAAGGTCTTGGTGACCTGCTTGCCCTTGTCCTGCTTCTCGAAGTCGCCGGTGAAGGTGCCGTCCTGCTTGTCCTTGTTCCAGCCCAGCAGCTTGACGTTCTCGCCCTTGTCCTTGTTGAACTTCTCCACGCCGTCGGCAAAGCCGTCCATGAAGATAGTCACGGTCGGCAGCTTGATGCCGCCGTAAGTGGCCACGGTGCCGGTCTTCGAAGTGGCAGCGGCGACATAGCCGGCCAGGAACGCGGCCTGGGCGGTGTCGTAGATGATCGGCTTGACGTTCTCGATTTCGTTTTCGTACTGGAAGTCAACGATCGCGAAGTGCTTGTCCGGGTTCTCCGCGGCGGCCTTCTCGGTGGCGTCACCCAGCAGGAAGCCGATGGTCACGGTCATGTTGCAGCCGGCGTTCATCATGCCCTGCAGGTTTGTGGCGAAGTCGGCGTTGGACTTGGATTCGGCTTCCTTGGCCTGGATGCCCAGATCCTCTTCGGCCTTCTTCAGGCCGCGGTAGGAGGACTCGTTGAAGGACTGGTCGTCGAAGCCGCCGGAGTCCGAGACGATGCAGCCGGTGTAGTCCGAGTTGTCGGCGTTGGCGCCGCCTTCTTCCGGGGCCTGGCCACAAGCGGAAAGGGCCAGTGCAGAAATACCGAGCATGGCAGCGGCCACACTGGCCTTACGCGATGCGAAGCGCATGTAATCCTCCATAGAGCGTTGCGAGATATCCGGGAGGCCAGGCACCTGTAACCCAGCGGAAAACTACTTTGCCGTTCGCTGCGCCAGTGCTAACGATCCCATCGTTTCCATAGCCTATATGAGATCAGGCACAGGTACACCGGCTGGAGATTACAAAGCGGTAACTTGCAACACATTCACGGCAAGCGCTTAACGTCAAAGGCCACGTCAGAGCGTTTTACGTCATTGTCAAAGATCCGCTAAAAATTTTCGCCCGGGCTGGGCGCAGAATCACTAGTCAAGGTCCGCAACCGCGCGCAAGCACGCACCGACCATCACCGAGACCCCCACCCCAATGCATCGCTCATCGGGAATATAGTCCCCACGGTGCAGATCAAACGTCTCCCCGCCCGGGGTGCGGGTGCCCAGGCGCAACATCGCCCCGGGAACCTTCTGGGTCATCCAGGCGAAGTCCTCCCCGCCCATCGACTGCGGGGTCAAGCCGATGTTCTGCGAGCCGATTTCAAAGCGGGCGGCGCTTTCAATCAGCCCGGTCTCCTCGGCCGTGTTCACCACCGGCGGCACCCCGCGGGTGTGCTGCAGCTTGATCTCCACGCCGTAGGGGGCCGAGACCTGGCGGACCGTCTCATCCAGCAGCTGCCCGGCGGCGAACCAGGCCTCCCCATCCAGGCAGCGCATGGTTCCGGCCAGGTAGCCGGTGGCCGGAATCGCGTTCGGGGCGCTGCCAGCGTGAATCTGACCCCACACCACCGACACGGCCGAGCGCACGTCGACCTTGCGGCCCAGCACCGCCGGGACCTGGGTGGCGATCTGACTCATCGCAAACACGACGTCCTCGGTCAGGTGCGGGCGCGAGGTATGCCCGCCGCGGCCGTTGACCTCAATGCGGATGGTGTCGCTGGCCGAGGTGATTGCCCCGATGCGGGTGCCGATCTGCCCCACGTCGATGCGCGGGTCGCAGTGCAGCGCCAGGATGCGCGGCACCTCATCCAGCACGCCCTGTTCGATCACCGACAGCGCGCCGCCGGGGATCTTCTCCTCCGCCGGCTGGAAGATCACCCGCACGCGGGCGTTGAGCAGCCCCTCGTCATCCAGCTTCTTCAGGGTCAGCGCGGCCCCGAGCATGACCGTGGTGTGGATGTCGTGGCCGCATGCGTGGGCCACGCCCTCGTTGACCGAGGCGTAGGGCAGGCCGGTTTCCTCCAGCACCGGCAGCGCGTCGATGTCCGCACGCAGCCCGATGGCCAGCTCCCCGCGGCCCACATCGACCCAGGCGCCGGTGTTGTTCATCGGCACCGGTTCCAGCCCGACGGCCCGCAGCTGGGCCAGGATCATCTCGGTGGTGCGGTATTCGGCGAAGGACAGCTCCGGATTGCGGTGCACGTCGCGCCGGAAGTCGATCAATTCGGGCAGCAGCTGCTCAACCCAGGGCTTGACCGAGGGGATGGTGGCATTCCGATACTTCACTGTCCGCATCCTTCGAAGATACGCGTCGGTAGGTCCGCTGGGATAGTTTCTGCGTAATCTTGCAGCGAACCGTGAAACACTGCTGCCCATGCCAGGGCCACGCCAAGGGCTTGCCAAACACCTCGGCCCCCGCACCACACCCCAAAAACGGGGGCGACGCGGGGGCCGAGGCGTTGCCGTCTGGCAGCCGGCTCCGGTTAGGAGGCCTGGTCCTCGCGAATCATCTCGGCGCAGCGCTCACCAATCATCATCACGGTGATGTTCGGGTTCACGGTCACCAGTTCGGGCATCACCGAGGCGTCGGCCACGCGCAGGCCCTTGACGCCCTTGACGCGCAGCTGCGCATCCAGCGGGGAGAGCACATCGTCATCGGCGCCCATGCGCACGGTGCCGGCCGGGTGGTACACGGTGTTGTGGGTACGGCGCAGGTAGTCGAAGATCTCCTCGTCGCTCTGCACGTCCTGTCCCGGGTAGAGCTCCTGGCCCGCCCATTCGGCCATCGGGGACTGCGCGACGATCTCACGGGCCTTGCGGATCCCGTAGGTCATCACCTTGCGGTCATGGCCCTCCGGGTCGGTGAAGTAGCACGGGTCCACCATCGGCTTGTCGCGGAAGTCCCGGCTGCGCAGGCGCACGGTGCCGCGCGACTTGGCGTGGGTGACGTTCGGGGTCAGGCAGAAGCCGTTCTCGGTGCTCGGGTAGCCCTGGCGCAGGGTGTGCATGTCGAAGGGCACCGACCCGTAGTGCATCATCAGGTCCGGGCGGTCCAGCCCCTCTTCGGTGGCGGCGAAGATGCCGATCTCCCACCACTGGGTGGAGGTTTCCACCATGGGCTTCTTGGCCTCCCACTGGATCACGCCCTCCGGGTGGTCCTGCAGGTGCTCGCCGACGCCCGGAGCGTCGACCACGACCTGCACACCCACCTGGGACAGGTGCTCGGCCGGGCCGATGCCCGAGAGCATCAGCAGCTTGGGCGAGTCGATCGCGCCGGCCGAGACGATCACCTCGCGCCGGGCGTTCAGGGTGGTGGTGCGCCCGAACGCGCCCTCCACCACGTCCACGCCGGTGCAGTTGCGCTCGGCGTCGAAGTTCAGCTGGCGCGCCTGCAGGCCGGTGAGCAGGGTGAAGTTCTTCCGGTTCCGGATCGGGTGGATGTAGGAGACCGACGAGGAGGAGCGGGTGCCGTCTTCGCGGCGGTTGATCTGGAAGAAGTTCGCGCCGTTGATCACGGTTTCATCGTTGTTGAACTTCCTCCGGGGCAGGCCGATCTGCTCGCAGGCGTCCAGGATGGCCACGCCGCAGGGGTCCTCGGCCGGAACGTTCATCAGCTTCACCGGGCCGGAATCGCCATGGTGCGGGGCCTCGGGCCCGGCGTCCTCATTGGTTTCCAGCTTCTTGTACAGCCGGTAGGCCATCTGCGAGTTCCACCCGGTGGCGCCGAACTTGCTCTCCCACTCATCCAGGTCCTCGCGCGGGGCCCAGAAGGCGATGCAGGAGTTGTGGCTGGAGCATCCGCCCATCACCTTCGCGCGCGAGTGGCGCATGAACGAGTTGCCGTTCTCCTGCGGTTCGATCGGGTAGTCCCAGTCGTACCCGGACTCCAGCAGCTCCATCCAGCGGTTCAGCTGCAGCACCTCATCGATGCCGCGGTCATCGGGGCCGGCCTCCACCAGCGCCACGCTGACCTCGGGGTCCTCACTGAGTCGGGCCGCCACCACGGCGCCGGCCGATCCGCCGCCGATGATGATGTAGTCGAAGTCGGTTTTTGCACTGTCCTGATGCATCAGTCATTCTCCTCGTCGTTACTGCACGATTGCGTTGCTACACTTCTGCGTTACCTTGCGTTGGCATTGTCTTGCTCAGTGTCTGTGTCTGTGTTTGCTGCCCCGTCCGCCGCCGGGTCAGCGAAGCCGTGCCGCGCCGGTCCGGCACGCCCCGGTGGGCAGGGGTCCGGCGCTGCGCCAGCGCCCCGCAGGAGGCTGGCGCAGCGCCGGAACGGGCCGCGTGCGGCTCGCCTACTTGGCGGGGAACCAGCCGGTGACCTGGGGATCCAGGTTGTGGTAGATGTGCTTGGCTTCCTGGTACTCGCCCAGTCCGGTCGGGCCCAGTTCACGGCCCACGCCCGACTGGCCGTAGCCGCCCCATTCGGCCTGCGGCAGGTAGGGGTGGAAGTCGTTGATCCACACGGTGCCGTGGCGCAGGCGGGCGGCCACCCGCTGGGTGCGCGAGGCGTCCTGGCTCCACACCGCTCCGGCCAGGCCGTAGTCGGTGTCATTGGCGATGGCCACGGCCTCATCCTCGGTGCGGAAGGTCTCCACGGTGACCACCGGGCCGAACGCCTCGTCGACGACCACGCTCATCCCGGAGCGGACCTGGTCGATCACGGTGGGCAGGTAGAAGTGCCCGGAGCCCAGGCCCGCGCCGTCCTCGTCGGTTGCGGCCCGTCCGCCGCACAGCACGCGGGCGCCCTCGGCGATACCGGCCTGCACGTAGGCGTCAACCTTGGCCAGGTGCTCGGCGGAGATCAGCGCGCCGGTCTCGGTCCGCTCGTCGAACGGGCCGCCCAGGCGGATCTGCTGGGCGCGGCGCACCAGTTCGGCGGTGAACTTCTCGGCGATGGATTCCTCCACCACGATCCGGGCACCGGCCGAGCACACCTGCCCGGAGTGCACGAACGCGCCGTTCAGCGCGTTGTCCACCGCGGCGTCGAAGTCGGCGTCGGCGAAGATCACGTTCGGGTTCTTTCCGCCCAGCTCCAGCGCCACCTTCTTCACGGTGCCGGCGGCCGCGGCGGCCACCTTGCGCCCGGTGACCAGCCCGCCGGTGAAGGAGACCAGGTCCACGTCGCGGTGCTCGGAGAGGATCGCGCCGGCTTCGACCCCGGTGCCGGTGACCAGGTTCGCCACCCCGGCCGGCAGGCCGAGCTCATCGAGCACCTGCATGGTCAGGATCGCGGTGGAGGGGGTCAGCTCCGCGGGCTTGAGCACGAACGAGCAGCCGGCGGCCAGCGCCGGGGCGATCTTCCAGGCCGCCTGCAGCAGCGGGTAGTTCCAGGGGGTGATCATCGCGGCCACGCCGATTGGCTCATGCACGATCCGGCTGACCACGTTCGCGTCCCCGGCGTCCACGATCCGTCCGGCCTGGTTGCCGGCCAGCTTGCCGAAGTAGCGGAAGCTGGCGATGATGTCGTCCATGTCCAGGCGGCCTTCGACGATCCGCTTGCCGGTGTCCAGGGTTTCGGCCAGCGCAAACTCCTCCTTGCGCTCGCTGATCCGGTCGGCGACCTTCAGCAGGAAGTCCCCGCGCTCTCCGGCCGGCACCGAGGACCACACCCCGGAGTCGAAGGAGCGGCGGGCGGCGGCAATCGCGGCCTCGGAGTCCTGCTGGCCGGCCTCGGAGACCGTGGCCACCGCTACCCCATTGGCGGGGCACTGGATGGTGCGGGTGCGCCCGGAGGCCGCCTTTTGGAACTTCCCGTCGATGAACAGGGTCGCGCCCGAATGCAGCAACGGGTTTTCGTTGCGGGGAAAGTCGGTGTCCTGTGGCAGGCTCATGCTTGCTCCTTAGTGGTTGAAATCGGTAGGGAGGTGGTGTCGAAGTCCGATTCCCAGTCGGTCTTCGAGACCCCGTTGCTGTTGATCAGGCTGGGCCCCTCGGCCTCGACCTGGGTGGTCAAGAACGTCATGTGCGCCTCGTACTGGTCCAGCACGTCGCAGATCAGCTGATCCTTGTTCAGGCCCATCAGGTCGTAGCCGTGGCTGCCTTCCTGGGAGAAGACCTCGATGCGGTAGTAGATGTCGTTGCCGGCCGAAACCCTGGCGTAGCTGGGCACCGGCATGGCCACCGGGTAGATCTGGTATTTGAAGGGCCGTTCGTCCCCGTTGCTGACCACCAGGTC
Organism: Glutamicibacter sp. V16R2B1; assembly: GCF_005774635.1. NCBI lineage: Bacteria > Bacillati > Actinomycetota > Actinomycetes > Micrococcales > Micrococcaceae > Glutamicibacter > Glutamicibacter sp. V16R2B1. The sequence goes on along the minus strand of NZ_VATX01000004.1, from coordinate 87,816 downwards.
CAGCGAATCCAGCTCCAGGTGCTCCACCCGTTCAATATCCAGTGCCACTTCCGCACCGCGGGCGGAGAACTCCTGGCTGACCTCCTCCAGGGCCGGCAGGGCCACCTCGTCCAGGTAGCGTTTGGTGGCCCGGTGCCCGGGGTAGTTCATGGTCCGGGCCAGGCGCTGCTTCCAGCTGCGCCGGTCGTTGGGGGTGCCGATGCGGCTGGAGAGCAGCTTGTGCATGGTGTGCTTGTAGCTGTTGGCCAGCGCGGATTCCACCCGCAGCGACTTGAACACGCCGAGCATGATGAACACCAGCACGAAGGAGAACGGCAGCCCCATGATCACGGTGGCGCCCTGCAGGGTCGGCACCCCGCCCACCAGCAGCATGCCCAGGGTCAGCAGGCCGGTGGCCAGCGACCAGAACAGGCGCACCGGCTTGGACCCGTCGGACTGCGGGTCGGCCAGGTGGGAGGTGAAGTTCGCCATCACCAGGGCACCGGAGTCGGCACTGGTGACGTAGAACAGCAGCCCGGTGAAGGTGGCGATCGCCGCGGTGATCGGCGCGCCCGGGTATTGCTCCAGCAGCGAGTAGAACGCCTGTTCCGGGGTGTTCATCGCCACCTCGCCAAACGCCTCATTGCCCCCGCGCACCAGGGCCAGCGCACTGTTGCCGAAGATCGAGATCCACAGCAGGATGAACGCGAACGGCACAACCAGCACGCCGGTGACGAACTGGCGGATGGTCCGGCCGCGGGAGATGCGCGCCAGGAACAGGCCCACGAACGGGGCCCAGGCGATCCACCAGGCCCAGAAGAACAGGGTCCAGCTGTTCAGCCAGTCATCGGGGCGGTCGAAGGCGAAGGTGTCCAGCGCCATCGACGGGAAGCGCGAGAGCGTGTCGCCGATGTTGGTGATAATCCCGTCGAAGAGGAACGAAGTGCTGCCGGCCACCAGCACAAACACCATCAGCGCGATGCACAGCAGCACGTTCAGCTCGGAGAGCCGCCGGATGCCCTTCTCCACTCCGGTGAGCACCGAGATCGTGGCCATCAGTACCGCGATGACGATCAGGATGATCTGCCACATGGTGTTCTCCGGGATGTCGAACATGAAGTTCAGCCCGAAGTTCAGCTGGGCGACGCCGATGCCCAGCGAGGTGGCGATGCCGAAGATCGTGCCGAGCATCGCGGCGATGTCCACCGCATGCCCGATCCAGCCGTGGATCCGGTCCCCCAGCAGCGGGTAGAGCGCCGAGCGGATCGACAGCGGCAGGTTGTGCCGGTAGGAGAAGTAGCCCAGGGCCAGGCCGATCAGCGCATAGAGCCCCCAACCCAGGAGTCCGTAGTGGAACAGCGTCCACACCACCGCCTGGCGTGCGGCCTCCACGGTGGAGCCCTCCCCGCGCGGCGGTGCCAGGTACTGGGTGACCGGTTCGGAGACCGAGAAGAACATCAGGTCGATGCCGATGCCCGCGGCGAACAGCATCGCCGCCCAGGTGAACAGGTTGAAGGTGGGCCGGGAGTGGTCCGGGCCCAGCCGGGTCTTGCCCACCTTGGAGATCGCGATCCCGATGACGAAGACCAGCACCGCCACGACGATCAGCGTGTAGTACCAGCCGAAGGTGTGTCCGATCCAGGTCACGCACGCGGTAATGACCGCGTCGGCCGATTCCCGGTCGATGATCGCCCACAGGGCAATGGCCAGCACCAGCAGCGCCGAACCGTAGAACACCACCCGGTTGACCCGGGTTTTTGGTGGGGGCGCCTGGCCCGCAGGCGGAGTTTCCCCGCTGGTCTTGGGTGGTTCAGGGGTTGTCGTAGGGGCAGTCATGGCCATTGAGCCTACCAATGAGTAATAAATAGGGCGAGAAATGCACCACAATTCCGCTTGAAGCTTCATGTTTCAACTATTCTTCGAGCCTAGTCACAGGGATTTGCGATTCAGATTTGAGAGTTGATGCACGTTAGGCCGGGACTGGGGCGAAAATCACCGTGCGCCGCCTCTTGCGCGGCGCCGCAAGACGTGTCATTTTAACCCTTGAATTGGGGCGAGCCAGTGACGTTCCGAACGGCCTTTTTAAGCCGTTCCACGATACCGGATCCCTGCGCTTTTAACACTGCCGGAAATGGCGTCAAGAACCCATTGCTGCCCCGGCCGGTCCAAACCTCCGCGCAAGGGATTAACGCACCCCGAATCCTGGCCGCCCATTGCGGCCAGCTATATGCAACGTTGCCGGTTTTACGCCAGCGGATCGCCACCGCCATTAACTCCGGCCATGTCCGGATGCGCTTTGGGTTTCCTTAACCAATTGCCTGCAACACCCTGGGGGTGAATACGATGGCGCCATGCGACCCGTTCTCCGCCCCTTGGGCGCCCTGACCACCGCCGCCCTGCTCGCGGCCACCCTCACCTCCTGCAGCGACTCCACCCCGGAGGTCAAGCCGGCCGCCGAGGCGCTGAGCGCGGCACTGGAGTCCGACGACTTTTCGCAGGTGCCCTTGGCCGCCGGTGCCGATACCGAGCAGGTCAGCCAGGTCGTCAAGGAAACCTTCCGGCGCATGGACGGGATCGGGCACACGCACACCGTGCAGTCGGCCGAGGTGGACGAGGAACCCCAGGGTGAGCAGAAGACCGCGACCGCGGTGATCAACACCGTATGGGACGTCGACCCAGGCGAGAACGACCTGAGCTACCAAACCAACGCGGTCTTTGAGTACGACCAGGACGCCCAGGACTGGAAGCTGCGCTTCGATCCGGCCGTCCTGGCCCCAGGCCTGGAGGAGGGCGACTACCTGGCCGCCCGGAATACCGCGGCGCAGCGCGGCGACATCCTCGGGGCGAAGGGCGCCAAACTGGTCACCGACCGTCCGGTCGTGCGCGTGGGCATCGACAAGACCCGCGCCGAGGCCTCCGAATGGGAGGACTCGGCCCGGGCCCTGGCCAAGCTGGTGGACCTGGATCCCGATGACTACGCCAAGCGGGTCGCCGCGGCCGGGGAACGGGCCTGGGTCGAGGCGATCGTGTTGCGCGATGACGCCGAGCGTGAGGCGACCGATGAAAAGATCAACGCCCTCCCCGGGGCGGTCGCCACCCCCGATGAGCTGCCGTTGGCCCCCACCCGCAGCTTCGCCCGCCAGCTGCTGGGCACCGTCGGCCAGGCGACCGCGGAAATCATCGAGAAGTCCGAGGGCAAGGTCAAGGCCGGGGACCAGGTGGGACGCTCCGGCCTGCAGGCCCAGTACAACCAGCTGCTGGCCGGCACCGCCGGCACCACGGTGGCCAGCTACAACTCCGAGCACGAGCAGCAGGACGAACTGTTCAGCAGCGAGCCGGTCAACGGCAAGGACCTGGAGCTGAGCCTGGATCCGAAGCTGCAGCAGCTGGCCGACTCGGTGGTCGCCGACACCGACTCCCCCGCCGCGCTGGTCGCCGTGCGCCCCTCCGACGGGGCCGTGCTGGCCGCCGCCTCCGGGCCGGAAGACAACGCCTACAACACCGCGCTGCTGGGCAAGTACGCCCCGGGGTCCTCCTTCAAGGTCATTTCCGCGCTGGCGATGCTGCGCGACGGGGCCACCCCGGGCACCAAGGTCGACTGCCCCGCCACCACCACCGTGGATGGCAAGGCCTTCAAGAACTATGACGGCTACCCCTCCAGCGCGCTGGGCCAGCTGCCGCTGTCCGAGGCCCTGGCCCAGTCCTGCAATACGGTCTTCGTTGAGGCCGGGGCGGACCTGGGCTCCTCCAAGGTCGCCCAGGCGGCTGGCTCGCTGGGTTTGAACGCGCAGGATTCCACCGGCGCCAACGCCTTCCTCGGCATGGTGCCCGATGATTCCAAGGGCACGGAGCTGGCGGCCAACATGATCGGGCAGGGGGTGGTGCAGGCTTCCCCGCTGGGCATGGCCACGGTGATGGCCTCGGTGGTGGCCGGTGAGACCGTGCACCCCCAGCTGGTGCTCACCGACGCGCAGGACCAGCAGGACGCCGGGCAGTCCCAGCAGCCCAGCCCCTCGACGCAGGCCACCGAGCTGAGCGAGGATGAAGCCAAGCAGCTGCGCTCCATGATGGGCGAGGTCGTGGACCACGGCACCTTGAAGCAGCTGAATTCGGTGCCCGGCGGCACGGTGATCGGCAAGAGCGGCACCGCGGAGTACGACGCCGAACGCAACGCCCACGCCTGGGCCATTGCCGGGCAGGGCGACCTGGCGATCGCGGCCTTCGTCGAGGAGGGCGAGGGCGGCGCGCAAACCGCCGGGCCGCTGGTGCGCGAGTTCCTCACCGAGCTGCCGCGCTAGGGCGCTGCCGCAGGCAGCCGCCGACAATGACAGATCGCGGCCCCGGGGATGATCCCCGGGGCCGCGATTCGCATCTTCATCGGCAGCGTGCCTGTTTTGCGCCGCAGCCCCGCATCGACCACCGGGACGGGGCGCTGGCTGCGGCTACAGCACGTCCGTGGCGCCGTCCTTCTTCAGCTGCTCCACGGTCTGCTTGACCTGCTGCGCATGTTCCTTCGTGGTCACCAGCAGCGCATCGGCCGTGTCCACCACGATCACGTCATCGATGCCGATCAGCGCCACCACCCGCGGGTTGTCCCCGTACACGACCCCGGAGGCGTTGTCCGAGTAGACCCGGACCTTGTCGCCCAGGATCGTCACCCCGGTTTCCTCGCTGGCCTTGTTCAACCGGCCGATCGCGGCGAAGTCGCCCACGTCGTCCCAGTTGAAGACGCCGGGAATGACCGCGACGTCCCCGGCGGCGGCCGCCGGCTCGGCGACCGCGTAGTCGATCGCGATCTTCGGCAGCCCGGGCCAGACTTCCTCCATGACCGCGTCTCGCTGGTCGGTGTCCCAGGCGGCGGCGATGCGCATCAGCCCGGCATGCAGGTCCGGTTCGTTGGCCTGAAGGTGCTGGAGCATCAGCGAGACCGGGGCGACGAACATGCCCGCGTTCCACAAAAAGCCGCTGGCCAGGTACTGCCGGGCGGTATCCGCGTCGGGCTTCTCCACGAACTGGGCGACCGCGCGGGCCGTGGGAGCGTGCTCGATCTCCAGCGGCAGGCCGGTCTGGATGTACCCGAACCCGGTCGACGGGTGGGTGGGGTGGATGCCGATGGTCACGATCTTGCCGGTGGCCGCAGTGTGGATGGCCTCGCGCACCGCCTCCTGAAAGACCGCCACCGGACCGATGACCTGGTCGGCGGCGAAGGAGCCCATGATGATGTTCGGGTTGCGGCGGTACAGGATGGCCGCGGCCAGCCCGATCGCGGCGGCGGAGTCACGTGGCTCCGGCTCCAGCACCAGGTTCTCGTCGCAGATCTCGTTTAGCTGGCTCAGCACGGCGCCACGGTGCGCCCGGCCGGTCACCACCATAATCCGCTCACTGGCCAGCGGCACCAGGCGGTCGTAGGTGGCCCGGATCAGCGTGGAGCCCGAGCCGGTCAGATCGTGCAGGAACTTCGGGGCCGACGCCCGGGACAGTGGCCACAGCCTGGTTCCGACTCCACCGGCCGGAATGACGCCATGGAAACGCGCTAGCAGGTCTTCATTCACAACAGCAAGACTAGTTCATTGGCCCATCCGCGCCCGGCTTGAACGCGTCAATGCGCGTTGGATTTAGCGCACATTTCCGATAATTAGAACATTGAAAAATGCCCTAATCCACGGGCATTTGTGGCCATTCGGCGCAATATTCACCCCTATCGGTGAACCTGCTCACACAAAATAATCAGAACATAGAACACACCGGCACGAGTGGTTTAGACTCGGGCAAGGAACGCTCGCACAAGTGCGTCACATTTCATTGTGTGCAAGATACACATGCGCCGTTGCGAGTCTTGGAGGTTTAGTTCAGTGTCGAAGACTTCGTCAGGCACCCTCTACCGCGGCCGTGAGGGCATGTGGTCATGGGTGGGACACCGAGTCACCGGTGTCGTTATTTTCCTTTTTCTCTTGGTGCACGTGCTTGATACTGCACTCGTCCGCGTCGATGCCAGCGCATACGACGCCGTTATCGGCACCTACAAGAACCCGTTGATGGCCCTGGGCGAGACCGCCCTGGTTGCCGCCATCCTCTTCCACGCCTTTAATGGCCTGCGCGTGATCCTGGTGGACTTCTGGAAGCAGGGCACCAAGTACCAGCGCCAGCTGCTGTGGGGCGTGCTCGGCCTGTGGGTCGTCGTCTTCGCCGGATTCGCCATCCGCCACCTGTCGCTCGCCTTCGGAGGTCACTAAGCCATGAGTGTCGATATTCAAGCTCCGCGCAGCAGCCAGCGCATGGACCCGAAGTACATTCGCGGTCCGAAGTCGCGCGGCAACTTCGAAATGCTCGGCTGGCTGTTCATGCGCCTGTCCGGCGTGGTCCTGGTCGTGCTGATTTTCGGTCACCTGATCGCCAACCTTATTGTTGGCGACGGCATCAACGCCCTGTCCTTCGGCTTCGTGGCCGGCAAGTGGGCCTCCCCGGTCTGGCAGTTCTGGGACCTGGCCCTGCTGTGGCTCTCCATGCTGCACGGCACCAACGGTGTGCGCACCATCATCAACGACTACGCCGAGAAGCACGCGACCCGCACCTGGCTGAAGGGGCTGCTGTACGTGGCCACCATCTTCATCCTGGTCCTCGGCTCGCTGGTGATCTTCACCTTCGATCCGTGCGTGGCCAACAGCCCGCTGCCGCAGTGCGCCTAATTGCGCGCCACACCGCAATAGATTTCTAGAAAAGAGAGCCTCAAGAATGCAGGTACATAAGTACGACGTCGTCATCGTCGGTGCCGGCGGCGCGGGGATGCGTGCCGCGATCGAATCCGGCCAGCGCGCCCGTACCGCAGTGCTGACCAAGCTTTACCCGACCCGCTCCCACACCGGTGCGGCCCAGGGTGGCATGTGCGCGGCACTGGCCAACGTTGAAGAAGACAACTGGGAATGGCACACCTTCGACACCATCAAGGGTGGCGACTACCTGGTGGACCAGGACGCAGCCGAGATCATGGCCAAGGAAGCCATCGACGCGGTGCTGGACCTGGAAAAGATGGGTCTTCCCTTCAACCGCACCCCGGACGGCAAGATCGACCAGCGCCGCTTCGGCGGGCACACCCGTGACCACGGCAAGGCTGCCGTGCGCCGCGCCTGCTACGCCGCGGACCGCACCGGTCACATGATCCTGCAGACCCTGTACCAAAACTGCGTGAAGCACAACGTCGAGTTCTACAACGAGTACTACGTGCTGGACCTGCTGCTGGTTGAGGAGGACGCCTACCGCGAGGACGGCACCGCCTACAAGCAGAAGCGCGTGGCCGGCGTGGTCTCCTACGACCTGGCCACCGGCGAACTGCACGTGTTCCAGGCCAAGAGCGTGATCTTCGCATCGGGCGGCGCCGGCAAGGTCTTCAAGACCACCTCCAACGCCCACACCCTGACCGGCGACGGCATGGGCATCGCCTTCCGCCGCGGCCTGCCGCTGGAGGACATGGAGTTCTTCCAGTTCCACCCGACCGGCCTGGCCGGGCTGGGCATCCTGCTGACCGAGGGTGCCCGCGGTGAAGGCGCGATCCTGCGCAACTCCGACGGTGAGCGCTTCATGGAGCGCTACGCACCGACCATTAAGGACCTGGCCCCGCGCGACATCGTCGCCCGCGCCATGGCCAACGAGGTGCGCGAGGGCCGCGGCTGCGGTCCAAACAAGGACTACGTGCTGCTGGACCTGACCCACCTGGAGCCGGAGCACATCGAATCCAAGCTGCCGGACATCACCGAGTTCGCCCGCACCTACCTGGGTGTGGAGCCGTTCACCGATCCGGTCCCGGTGTACCCGACCGCGCACTACGCCATGGGCGGTGTGCCGACCAACATCAAGACCCAGGTGCTGCAGGACAACGACACCGTCGTCCCGGGCCTGTTCGCCGCCGGTGAGGTCGCCTGCGTGTCCGTGCACGGCTCGAACCGCCTGGGCACCAACTCGCTGCTGGACATCAACGTCTTCGGCAAGCGCGCCGGTGTGGCCGCGGCCGAATACGCCAAGGACGCCGACTTCGTCGACCTGCCGGAGGACAGCGAGCAGTTCGTCACCAGCCAGATCGGCGCGCTGATGGACTCCAACGGCACCGAGAAGGTCGCCGAGCTGCGTTCGATCCTGCAGGAGACCATGGACAGCAACGTCCAGGTGTTCCGCGACGAGCGTTCGCTGAAGGAGGCCCGCGACGTGATCGAGGACCTGCGCATGCGCTACAAGAACATCGGCATCCAGGACAAGGGCAAGCGCTTCAACCTGGATCTGCTCGAAGCCATCGAGCTCGGCTTCCTGCTGGACCTTGCCGAGGTCATGACCGTGGCAGCCCTGCACCGCAAGGAATCGCGCGGCGGCCACTACCGCGAGGACTTCCCGGACCGCGATGACGAGAACTTCATGAAGCACTCGATGTCCTACCGCGACGCCGATGCCGTCACCGAGGACATCAAGGGCATCCGCATGGAGACCAAGCCGGTGGTCTTCACCCGTTACCAGCCGATGGAGCGTAAGTACTAATGAGCACCGAACAGCCAGAACCAGCATCAAAGATCGAGCTGAAGCCCGGTGTTGGCGGCGGCGGAGAAATCCCTACCTTCAACATCACCCTGCGTGTTCGCCGTTACCTGCCCGAGAGCAAGTCCGAGGCCTACTGGGAAGACTTCAAGCTGACCATGTACGGCACCGACCGCGTGCTGGACGCCCTGCACAAGGTCAAGTGGGAGCACGACGGCTCGCTGTCGTTCCGCCGCTCCTGCGCCCACGGCATTTGCGGCTCCGATGCCATGCGCATCAACGGCCGCAACCGCCTGGCCTGCAAGACCCTGCTCAAGGACCTGGACACCTCCAAGCCGATCACCGTTGAGGCGATCAAGGGCCTGCCGCTGGAGAAGGACCTGATCGTGGACATGGAGCCGTTCTTCCAGTCCTACCGCGAGATCATGCCGTTCCTGATCAACAACAGCCACGAGCCGACCCGCGAGCGTTTCCAGTCCGTCGAGGACCGTGAGCGCTTCGACGACACCACCAAGTGCATCCTGTGTGCCGCCTGCACCAGCTCCTGCCCGGTGTTCTGGACCGATGGCCAGTACTTCGGCCCGGCCGCGATCGTCAACGCCCACCGATTCATCTTCGACTCGCGTGACGAGGCCGGGGACATGCGCCTGGAGATCCTGAACGACAAGGAAGGCGTGTGGCGCTGCCGCACCGTCTTCAACTGCACCGAGGCGTGCCCGCGTGGCATCCAGGTGACCAAGGCGATCGCCGAGGTCAAGCAGGCCATCTTGTCGCGCACCATCTAATCAGCTGCCCGACGGCACCCTAGGGGCCCCGAACCACTGCGGTTCGGGGCCCCTTTGCCATCCCCTCCCCCGGCCGGCGCCGGCTCCCCAAAGGTGCCGCTACCGCAGGGCGGATCCGGCAGGAGGAGATTAGTCTCCCAGCGAAAATCCACCCCATGCTTATTTTGAACTATTCAAGTTTGTGGCATGATAGAGATATGGCACACGATCAGACCGACGCTTCGCATGCACGCTGGGCCGAGCCCCTGCGCGCCGCGGGCCGGCGTGTGACCAAGCAGCGTGTGGCCGTCCTGGACTGTGCCACCCGCCACCCGCATTCCACCGCCGATGAGCTGCACCGCCACGCCCAGCAGGAGATCCCCGGGATCGCCCTGGGCACCGTGCACACCGTGGTGAACGACCTGGCCAGCTCCGGGCTGCTGCGTCGGCTGGATGTGCCGCATGCGGGGGCACGCTACGAAACCCGCATCACCGACCACCACCATGCCGTCTGCACGCAGTGCGGACTCGTCGAGGATGTCGCGCTGCCCACCACGGCGCCGGCCTGCCTGGACCCCAACATCGTCCGCGGGATGAAAATCTCCGTGGCTGAAGTCCTCTATCACGGGACCTGCGCCAAGTGTGCGGCGTCCGCTGGACTGAACCTTCCCTGACCACCTAGCCGGATCCAAACAAAGGAGAGCACATGGCTGCCGAAAACAACGGTCACCACACCGGTTCGACCACTCAGGCTGGCATCCCAGCCGTCAGCGACCGCAACTCGCTGACCGTGGGTGCCGATGGCCCCATCGTGCTGCACGACCACCACCTGGTCGAGACCCTGCAGCACTTCAACCGCATGAACGTTCCGGAGCGTCGTCCGCACGCCAAGGGCGCTGGCGCCTTCGGCGAATTCGAGACCACCGAGGACGTCTCGCAGTACACCAAGGCTGCACTGTTCCAGAAGGGTGTCAAGACCGAGACCCTGCTGCGTTTCTCCACCGTGGCCGGTGAGCTCGGCTCCCCGGACACCTGGCGCGACGTGCGCGGCTTCGCCCTGAAGTTCTACACCACCGAAGGCAACTTCGACCTGGTGGGCAACAACACCCCGGTGTTCTTCCTGCGTGATCCGATGAAGTTCCCGCACTTCATCCGCTCGCAGAAGCGCCTGCCGGATTCGGGCCTGCGCGACGGCACCATGCAGTGGGACTTCTGGACCCAGAACCCCGAGTCGGCCCACCAGGTCACCTACATCATGGGTGACCGCGGCCTGCCGAAGACCTGGCGTGAAATGAACGGCTACGGCTCGCACACCTACATGTGGGTCAACGAAGCCGGCGAGAAGTTCTGGGTGAAGTACCACTTCATCAACAAGCAGTCGGACAAGTTCGAGACCATCGACGGTGCCGAGGCCGAGCGCCTGGCAGGTGCGGACGCCGAGTTCCACCGCCGCGACCTGTTCAACGCCATCAAGGAAGGCAACTTCCCGCAGTGGGACCTGTACATCCAGGTCATGCCGTATGAAGAGGCCAAGACCTACCGCTACAACCCGTTCGACCTGACCAAGACCTGGTCGAAGAAGGACTACCCGCGCATCAAGGTCGGCACCCTGACCCTGAACCGCAACCCGGAGAACTTCTTCGCCGAGATCGAGCAGGCCGCCTTCTCGCCGGCGAACATGGTTCCCGGCATGGGCATGAGCCCGGACAAGATGCTGCTGGGCCGCAACTTCGCCTACGCGGATGCCCAGCGCTACCGCATCGGCACCAACTTCCAGCAGCTGCCGGTCAACCGCCCGAAGGTTCCGGTGCACAGCTACAACTTCGAGGGCAACATGTGGTACGAGCACTCCGGTGCCCGCAGCTACTACGTCCCGAACTCCTTCGGTGATTCCTGGAGCGATGAGACCGGCCCGGTCGACAACTCCTTCGAATCCGATGGAGACCTGGTGCGCTCGTCCTACACCCTGCGTGAGGACGATGGCGACTTCGTGCAGCCGGGCATCCTGGTGCGCGAGGTCATGGACGACGAGCAGCGTGCCCGTCTGGTGCAGACCGTCACCGGCGCCCTGGAGGGCGTCATCGAGCCGGTCCTGTCCAACGCCATCCAGTACTGGAAGAACATCGACGAGAACGTCGGCTCGCAGATCGAGTCCAACGTTCGCGCGAAGGCGACCGTCTAGGACCCTGCCTGCGGGCAACGGTCCAGGGACCGGTCCCGGGCGCCGCGTGCGCTAGGGCGTGAAAAAACCTCCGTGGTGCTGTTGCACCGCGGAGGTTTTTTGCCTTTCGCGCCACCGCAGGGCAATGGGCGGCAGCGGTGCCTTCCGTGTGGTATCGGCCGGGATCGGCGGGTCGTGCCTAGCCCAGCAGCGCCAGCTGTTCGCGCAGCTGCCAGGTGCCGGCGTGCATCGCAAAGAGCTGCACCTGGTCCACGGTGAAGCGCAGCTCCACCCCGGACAATGCGTGCAGGGCCGCGTCCAGTTCGGCGTCGGTGACGTTCTGGGCGATCGTCAGGTGCGGGTGGTACTCGAAGGGCGAGTCGTGGCGCAGCGGGCCGTGCAGCAGCGCCTGGTGCAGCTGCCGGCAGGCGTCCAGCCCCTGGCGCAGCGGCAGGTACACCACCGGGCTCAGCGGCCGGAAGGAGATCGCCGCTCCCAGCTGCACGGTGAACGGGGGCTGTGCGGCGCAGACCCGCTGCAGGTGCTGCGCCGCGTCCTGCCAGCTGGCGCCGCCGTTCAGCGACCCGGTGACCAGGGTGATGTGCGGTTCGATGAGCAGGCTGGCCTGGCCCCCGTAGCTGGCCCGCCAGTCGCGCAGCTGGGTGCGCGGCGGTTCGGGCACCGGGATGACGACCCCCAGCGTGTACTGGGGGTCCTCAGGCGGGACCGGGTGCGGCTGCACCGCTACCGCAGGCTTCCCAACGGCGGCAGGAAACCGACTTTCTCGTACACGTCGGCCACGGTGCGGCTGGCCACCTCACGGGCCTTGTTCGCCCCGGTCAGCAGCAGCCGGTCCAGCTCGGCCGGGTCATCGAGCAGCTCCAGGGTGCGTTCGCGGATCGGGGTGAGCCGTTCGACCACCGCATCGGCCACGGCGACCTTCAGGTGCCCGTACATCTTGCCCTCGAACTCGGCGACCAGCTGCGGCACCGGTCGTTCGGTGACCGCGGCCAGGATGTCCAGCAGGTTCGAGACCCCGGGCTGGTTTTCCTTGTCGTAGGCGATGACCGTGCCGGTGTCGGTGACCGCGGACTTGATCCGCTTGGCGATCAGCTTCGGCTCATCGAGCACGTTGATCAGCCCGTTGGGCGACTCCGCGGACTTGGACATCTTCGCGGTGGGGTTCTGCAGATCGTAGATCCGCGCCCCCTCGGCCGGGATCTGCGCCTTGGGCACCACGAACGTCTGCCCGAAGCGGTGGTTGAAGCGCTGGGCCAGGGTGCGGGTCAGCTCCACGTGCTGGCGCTGGTCATCGCCCACCGGCACCCCTTCGGGCTGGTAGAGCAGGATGTCCGCGGCCATCAGCACCGGGTAGGTGAACAGCCCGACGCTGGCGTTCTCGGTGCCGCCCTTGGCGGTCTTGTCCTTGAACTGGGTCATTCGGCTGGCCTCACCGAACCCGGTGATGCAGTTGAACACCCAGGCCAGCTGGGCGTGCTCGGGAACCTGGGACTGGACGAAGAGGGTGGACTTCTCCACGTCGATGCCCCCGGCGATGAACTGGGCGGCGGTCTTGCGGGTGCGGGCCTGCAGGTCCGCCGGGTCCTGCGCGACGGTGATCGCGTGCATGTCCGGGATGAAGAAGAACGCGTCGTACTGATCCTGGGTCTTGACCCAGTTGACCAGCGCTCCGAGGTAGTTGCCCAGGTGCAGGGAGTCGCCGGAGGGCTGCATGCCCGACAGGACGCGGGGACGGGTGGTGCTCATGAGATTTCGATCCTTAGAACTGGTAGTCGACGACCAGCGGTGCGTGGTCGGAGAAACGCAGGGCGTATTCGCTGGCACGGTCCACGTGGGCCTTGATCGCCTTGGCGGTCAGCTCCGGGGTGGCCATGTGGTAGTCGATGCGCCAGCCGGCGTTGTTCACGAACGCCTGGCCGCGCCAGGACCACCAGGTGTAGGGGCCCTGCTCGTCACCGGCCAGGGTCCGGGCCACGTCCATGTAGCCGATCTGCTCGCCGAAGAAGCCGTTGAAGTAGGCGATCTCCTCGTCCAGCACCCCGGCACGCTTGTTGTGGTTCGGCTTCCAGTTCTTGATGTCGCGTTCGGTGTGCACCACGTTCAGGTCGCCCACGACCAGCACATGGTCCTTGGTGGCCTTCAGCACCGGCAGGTGCTCGGTCATCCGCTGCAGGAAGCGGTACTTGTCCTCCTGCTTGGGGGTGTTCAGCTCCCCGGAGTGCACGTAGGCGGAGACCACGCACAGCGTCGAGCCGTCGGCCATGGTGAAGTCCGCCTCCACCCAGCGTCCGGACTCGGCGAAGTACTCATCGCCAATGTGCTCGCGCACCGCCACCGGCTCGGCGCGGGAGAGGATCGCCACCCCGGCCCGGCCCTTGTCCTTGGCCTCGGCATGCAGGATGTGCCAGCCCTCGCCCACCAGCTCGCGCACGATCTTGTCCGGTGCGCGCACTTCCTGCAGACACAGGATGTCCACGTCGCGCGCCGCAATCCAGTCCGCCATGTTGCGGCGGTAGGCGGCACGGATGCCGTTGACGTTCACCGAGGCCACACGCACGGCGCCGGCATTCTTGTTCAGGATTTCCGAGCTGGTAGGTATCACGGTTCCACCTTACAAAAAGACAGCGCAACGCCCGGGCAGGACGCTGCGCTGTGCGGTAACAAAAACTAGTCGATGATCTCGCCGTCGATCGGCTGCTCATTGGGTTTCATCATGTCCCGGGCGTTGGCAGCGGTCATGTTGATGGTGTCCAGGGCCCGGTCGATCATGGCGCGCGACTCGGGACCGGACTTCCCCAGCTCCTGCTGGATCACCCCGGCCTGCACCTGGACGATCTTGAAGGAGTGGTCCAGCTTCATGTCGCGCTGGCTGGTGGCCTCATCGATCACGACGGTGGAACCACCCTTGGCCCGGTCGGCCACGGCCACGGTGGCCTCACGCAGCGAGGTGTTGATCCGGTCCGCCCCACGCTTGAGCCCGAACACCAGGAACGCCGAGAGCAGCAGCCAGCCTCCGGAAATGACGACCACGAACCACCCGACGATTTGGTTCGAGTTGGCGGCGAAGATGACCGCGACCAGGAGGATGATGAGCATCACGCCCATGGAGACCGTGGACGCGTTCAGCGTCAACTTCTTCCCGCGTGATGCGTTGCTGCCTAGAGATTCCATGCCACCCATTCTCCCATCGGTTCGCGGCGGCCACCAACTTTCGGCCCGTCGCTTCGCCCACAGCGTCAGGCCCGCCGCCGGCACCGGTGCCCAGGCGGGCTCAGAACGGCAGGATCCCCTCCAGCAGCCGGCGCAGCCCGCCCCACAGCCCCTGCCCGTCGGGCCGGGGTGAGAAGGCAAAACGCACCAGCAGGAACCCGACGATGCCCACCACCCAGGCCCCGGTCTCCGCCGCGTAGCGTCCCAGCTTCGCCCCGACCCGCTGCAGCCACCGGTCCATCCGCGATCCGGCCAGGCGCCGCACCGCGACCAGGCCCAGGGCCGGCAGGATCATCACCAGGCAGTAGACGCCCAGCACGGCGCCCTGCACGAGGCCGCTCCAACCCAGCGTTCCCATCAGCCCCAGGGCCCCCAGGTAGGGCAGCATGGTCGGCACCTCCAGCAAACCGGCCAGCAGGGCCAGCACGATCACCCCCGCCCAGGAATCCAGTGCGGCGCCCAGGTGCCGGCGCAGCCGGGCGGGCACCGCCTGGTCGTGGGCCACCGCCGTCGTCCCGGGCTTCGCCGCAGGTGCCGGCTCCGTGCCCGGTGTGCGGCCGGCGGCGTGTTCAGCCGGGGCGGGCGGTGTGGGGCCTTGCGGGGACCCGGCGGCATCCTTGCCCGCCGGTTTGCTCAGCAGCGCCCAGGTGAGCATGGCCCCGCCCACCAGCAGCGCGAACATCCGCAGCAGCGGGGCGTCGAAGAACCCGTCCGGCAGCAGCTGGGTGCCGGCCAGCCAGCCGGCCCGCAACCCCAAGCCCAGCAGCCAGTAGAAGACGGCGATGATGCCCAGGTAGGCCAGTACCTTGGGAATGGCGCGGCGGTAGTCGCGGCGCAGCAGCAGCCAGATCGGGATCACCAGGGTGCCGATGCTGGTGGCGTCGATGAGGGCAAGTACGGCCAGCGCGGCGGCCGGTGCCTGTTGCATGAAGTCCATGCCATCGAGCCTGCCAGTGGACGGGAACGGGCACATCGGGCATCGGTCCACGCCGGTGTCCTACCTTTGGGGGACGGCAGCGGCCGGGCCGGTGGACGATGATGGAGGGGTGAAGATCGATTTTTCGCATACCCGACGGCGGTTCATCAGCGGCGAGCAGGAGCCGGAGGTGGCCATCACCTACCTGGTGCTGGCCGTGGTGCTGCATGCCGCCGGGCTGGTGAACACCCCGGTGTTGCCCGCGACGCTGGCCGCCTGGTGGCCGCTGATGCTGCTGGCCGGCGTCGGGTGCATCCTGCTGCGCCGCCGCGCCCCGCTGCCCTGCGCGTTGGGCATGGCCGCGGCCGGCTCGGCACTGCTGGCGATGGGCAGCATCGGCGGCTACTTCCTGATCTTCGAAACCGTGTTCACGATCTTCCTGCTCTGCCCGCCGCGCACCCGCAATGTCACCGGAACACTGCTGGCCACGTTCACGGTGCTGGCCGCCGCCGCGCAATGGGCCAGCGACGCCGGGGCCAGCGCGGTGGTGCTCACCGTGTTCACGATCGGGTTCGTGCTGTTCACCCCGATGCTCTGGGCCCAGAACGTGCGCACCGCCAAGGAGCTGGCCGCCAGCCAGGCCGAACGGGCGCGGCAGGCCGCCGCCGCGGCCCGGCAGCGCGAACAACTGCTGCGCACCGAACATGCGGCTGCGGTGGAGGCCGAACGCACCAGCCTGGCCCGGGAAATGCATGACGTGCTCTCCGCCCGCTTCTCCTCCATGGCGTTGCTCTCCGCGGCGGCGCTGAACCGGGTCCCGGCACCCAGTCAGGACCCCGCCTGGCAGGCGATCCGCCGACCGGTCGGCGAAATCCGCCGGGAGGCGCTGGCCGGGCTGGAGGAAATGACCCGGATGGTGCGGATGCTGCACGCCGGGGCACCCCAGGCCCTGCGCGCCACCCTGGACAGCGCCAACGCCCTGATCGAGGCGCACCGGGCCGGCGGACGCACCATCGACTACACCGGTGAGGTGGACCCGTCCCAGGTCGGTGCCGCCGCGCAGACCGCCGCCTACCGCACCATCAGCGAACTGCTGGTCAACCACTCCCGCCACGCCCCGCACACCGCGCTGCGCCTCGTCGTGCGCGCCCACGGCGGCCAGCTGCGGATCACCGCCGCCAACCCGCTGCCCGGCCCGGACAACACGCCGGACCCCGCCGCGGACGCCGCCTTCACTCCCCCGCTCGTCCCGCACGACGGCAGTGGACCGGGCGCGGGATCCGGGCTGCGGAACATCGCCGCGCGCGCCCAGGCGCTGGGCGGCCAGAGCAAGTGGCAGATCGACCAGGGACAGTTCACGGTGCACGTCACCCTGCCGCTGCAGCCCGGCCCGGGCGGCGGCACCGACAACCAGGAGGTTTCATGAAGGTCCTGATCGTTGACGATCATTCAGCGGTGCGCCTGGGCATCCGGATGGTGCTGGAGGCCAGTTCGCGGATCGAAGTGGTCGGCGAGGCCGCCGACGGCCGCCAGGCGTTGGCGATGGCGCGGGCGCTGGGCCCGGAGGTGGTGCTGATGGACCTGCGCATGCCGGTCATGGACGGGATCGCGGCCACCGCTGCCCTGCGCGAGCACGGCACGGCGAAGGTGCTGGTGCTGACCACCTTCGACGACGATGAGTACCTGTTTGGGGCGCTGCAGGCCGGTGCACACGGCTTCCTGCTCAAGAGCGCCGAACCGGAGCAGATCATCGACGCGGTGCTCGCGGTCGCCGCCGGCCGGGCCGTGCTCAGCCCGGAGCTCACCGCCCGGGTCATCAGGCGGGCCGTGCAGCCGGCACCGGCCGCTCCGCCGCGCGAGCCGCTGCCCGAAAGCCTGACCGAGCGTGAAATCCAGGTGCTGCGGGGGCTCGGCCAGGGCCTGAGCAACCCGCAGATCGCCGCGCAACTGGGCATCGGCGAATCGACGGTGAAAACCCATGCCTCGCGGGTCATGGACAAGCTGGGGGTGCAGACCCGGCTGCAGGCGGCGCGGGTGGCCTTCGCCCAATGGGGGTAGATGCCCGCCCCGGGCCGGTCCAGGCACGGGAACCGCGGACTTGCTACCAGCTGACCAGGCAGAAGGGATGCTGCTGCGGGTCCAGGTAGACGCGGAACGTCTTGGAGCCCTCTCCGGTGGCGGTGGCACCCAGCGCCAGCACCTCGGTTTCGGCCAGGTCCAGGTCCTTGACCCGCACGTCGATGTGCGCCTGCTGCGGGTGCACATGTCCCGGCCACTGCGGCGGAACATATGGGGTGACGGCCTGAAACGCGATGGCGGGACGATCCGGCGCATCGCCGATGCTCACCCAGTCCGGGTCATTGTCGATCCTGACCATGCCCAGCAGCCGCTCATAGAAGCCGGCCAGTTCATCGGGATCATCGCAATCAATTACCAGTGCCTGCCATGTGCCGATCATCGGTCCATCACTCCCGCCAAATGTTGGTGCCGTGCCTGTGGTGCTTGCCATTATGCCTCGTGCAGGCGCTCGCACAACAGGCTCCGGCCACCGGATCGGCTACCGCGATCGGCCTGCAGGCAGCTCGGCCAGGGCGCGCTGCTCGGCCATCGCCTGGCCCATCAGGTCGGTGGCGTAATCCACCAGCGCCTGAACCCGCGGGGACAGGGTGGTATGCCGGGGACTGATCGCGACCACCGAATTGGGGTAGTTCGGTGGACTGAGCCGGCGGAAGGCCAGGGCCCTGCCCTCCAGGGACAGCTGGGCGTTGTTCGGCCTTTCCATCAGCATCCCGTACCCCAGCCCACGACCGACCATGGCGCTGACCAGGATCATCTGCGGCAGTGAGGCAATGATGTGCGGGTCCAGACCCTGCGCGGCGAACAGCTGCAGGACATAGTCGGTGCTGGGAGTGGATTCGTACATGATCATCGGTTCGTCTACCAGGTCCCGCAGTTCCAGGGGCCGCTCCAGGGCCGCCAATGGGTGCTGCGGGTGCAGCAGCACCTGCATCTCGGTCTCGTAGACCACCTGCTTGCGCAAATCCGGGGGCAGCATCAGATCGTAGACGAAGGCCACGTCCAGCTCCCCGGAATTCAACGCCGGGATCAAATCGTCATGCGTGCCCACCTGCACGGAGACCTGCACCTGCGGGTGCAATGGCGGGAAGCCCTCCATGATGGCCGGAATCAGGTGTGGGGAGAGCGAGGCAAAACAGCCAAAGCGCACCGGTCCGCGCAGCACGCCCTCGCGGTGCGGGAAGGTCGCGTTCAAATCCTCGACCTCGGCCACGATCTTGCGGGCCAGGGAGGAGAAGTAGCGTCCCGAGGCGGTCATCGTGATCCCGTGGGCCTTGCGTCGCAGGCACAGCTGCTCCCCCGCCAGGCGTTCGATGGTGTTCAGCGCCTGGGACAGCGCGGATTCGGAAATGTGAAGCTCGGAGGCAGCGGACCCCAGGGTGTCATGTTCGGGCAGCTCCGCCATGATTTGCAGATGTCGCAGCGAGAATCCAGACACGTCTTAAGGCTTCCTTCAAAACTATTGCAGATATTTGAAGTTTACCTTACGTGTGTGCGGTGCAACACTGAGGTGACACAAGACTCAGGCGGTGGTCACGCACGACACACCGTCAACCGAGGAGCAACATGAGCATCGCCGCTTCGCCCAACACCCGCATTGAAAAGTCCAACCAACGGCGCGTCGCCTTCGCCACGGTCATCGGCACCACCGTGGAATGGTATGACTTCTTCATCTACGCCACCGCCGCCGGGCTGGTCTTCCCCCAGCTGTTCTTCGAACCGGCCGGCAGCAAGATCGGACTGCTGATCTCCTTCGCCTCGGTCGGCATCTCCTTCCTGTTCCGCCCACTGGGGGCCTTCCTGGCCGGGCACTACGGGGACAAGATCGGCCGGCGGGCCATGCTGGTGCTCACCCTGTCGCTGATGGGTGCGGCCACCACCCTGATCGGCGTGCTGCCAACCTACGACACCGCCGGGCTGCTGGCCCCGGTGCTGCTGCTCTTGCTGCGCATCCTGCAGGGCGTTTCCGCCGGCGGGGAATGGGGCGGCGCGGTCCTGATGGCCGTCGAGCACGCACCGAAGGACCGCCGCGGCCGGGCCGGAGCCTACCCACAGGTGGGTGTGCCGCTGGGCATGCTGCTCGCCTCGGGCATGATGGCGCTGATGACCGGGGTCATCTCCCCCGGCGACGCATTCCTGAACTGGGGCTGGCGCGTGCCGTTCCTGGTCAGCTTCGTGCTGATCATCATCGGGTACTTCGTACGCCGCGCGGTCGATGAGTCCCCGGTGTTCGAGGAGATCGCCGAGAAGAAGGCCCAGACCAAGGTCCCGGTCGTGGAGCTGTTCCGCAAGCACTGGCCGCTGGTGCTGATTGCCGCCCTCGTCTTCGCCGGCAACAATGCCGCCGGGTACATGACCACCGGCGGATTCTTCCAGAACTACACCACCGACCCCGAAGGCCCCATCGGCCTGGAGCGCACCGACGTGCTGCTGGCCGTGGCCTTTGGTGCCGCGATCTGGCTGGTGATGACCCTGATTTCCGGGATCATGGCCGACAGGATCGGGCGGGTGCGCACCTACCAGATCGGTTTCATCGTGCTGGCGCTCTCCCTCTTCCCGGTCTTCGCGATGGTCAACTCCGGTTCGCTGGTGATGCTGTACCTGGCCTTCGGGGTTTTCTCCATCGGCCTGGGGTTGACCTATGGGCCGCAGGCGGCCCTGTACTCGGAGATGTTCCCGGCCTCGGTGCGCTTCTCCGGGGTGTCGATCTCCTACGCGATCGGCGCGATCATCGGCGGCGCGTTCGCGCCGACCATTGCCACCGCCCTGGTGCAGGCCACCGGCGGAACGAACGCCGTGGCGCTGTACCTGCTGGCCTTCTGCATTGTTTCCCTGCTGGTGGTCAGCCTGATCCGTGACCGCCAGGGCATCGACCTGTCCTACACGAACCAGGCGGAACAGGAAGTCGGGGCACTGGTGGTGGGCCGCGGGTCCGCGATCGAGAATGAACCGGTGAAGTAGTTCCGGCTCGACGCCCCGGCCAGCGGCCGGCACCGGAGCTGTGACAAAGGCTTGGGCCCTGCGGTTCTTCCGCAGGGCCCAAGCCTTTGTCGCTTACGTTCCTCCCGCCGCCGGCGCCGCGCGTCGGCAAGGAGGCGCCCGGGTGGCTAGGAGGCCTGGCGTTCGGCGGTTTCCACCACATTGGCCAGCAGCATCGCCCGGGTCATCGGCCCCACGCCGCCGGGGTTCGGGGAGATCCAGGAGGCGTGCTGCGCGGCGTCCGGATCAATATCCCCGGTGACCTTGCCATCAACGCGCGAGACGCCAACATCCAGCAGGATCGCGCCGGGCTTGATCGCGTCGGCCTTGACCATGTGCGCCTGTCCCGCGGCGGCGATCACCACGTCGGCCTGGGCCAGCAGCTCGGGCAGATTGGTGGTGCCGGTGTGGGCCAGGGTGACGGTGGCGTTCACGTCGCGGCGGGTCAGCAGCAGGCCCACCGGCCGTCCGATGGTCACCCCGCGGCCGATCACCAGCACGTGCTTGCCCTTCAAATCCAGCCCATGGCGCGAGAGCAGCTCCACGCAGCCGGCCGGGGTGCAGGGGGCGGGGCTGGTCAGCGGCTTGTTGACGTTGGCGACCAGTCGGCCCAGGTTCATCGGGTGCAGGCCATCGGCATCCTTGGCCGGGTCCATCGCCTCCAGGATCACGTCCTGGTCGATGTGCTTGGGCAGCGGCAGCTGCACGATGTAGCCGGTGCAGGCCGGGTCCTCGTTCAGCTCGCGCACCTTGGCCAGCAGTTCCTCCTGGGTGGTCTGCTCGGGCAGGTCCACGCGAATGGACTCCAGTCCCACCTCCGCGCAGTCGCGGTGCTTGCCGCGCACGTACCAGGCCGATGCCGGGTCATCGCCGACCAGGATGGTGCCCAGCCCCGGGGTGATCCCGCGCTCCTGCAGGGCCGCGACCCGCTGGGTCAGTTCCTGCTTAATCTGTTTTGCGGTCGCCTTGCCGTCGAGAATCTGGGCGGTCATGGGGTGTCCTTTCGTTCGCGAGCCCCGGCCGGGCGGGGCATCGTCGATGGTCAGGTTCCGCAAACCCAGGCGCGCGGTCTGCGGTGGAATGTCGGTTTTCGCTCCCCGGTGGTGATCCACCCAACGCCAGTTACGAGTTGAAGTTCAGTCCGTCACCGAGTTTATCGAATGCGGCGGGAATGTTGCACGTCATGTGAGCGTTGCAACGAGTAGGAGGTTGACACGTCAATATGATTTGGCGGGTGGCCCCGGACCGGATGGCACGAGTCAAGGAGTGAGCTCAACGGTGGATCGCGGCAAGTTGCGCACCAGGTACCGTACGGTGGTCATCGGCGCCGGGCAGGCCGGCCTGTCGGCCGGATACCACCTGCTGCGCAGGGGGATGCGGCCCTGGGTGGACTTCGTCATGCTCGACGCCAACGACGGACCCGGCGGGGCCTGGCGGGACCGCTGGGACTCACTGACGTTCGGCAAGGCCCACCACCTGCACCCCCTGCCGGACTTCGAACTGGCCACCCCGGACCCCACCGAGCCGGCCTCGGCCGTGGTCAGCCGCTACTACGGGGAGTATGAACAGCACATGGGCCTGCCCGTCTACCGCTCGGGCCCGGTGGTTTCGGTCAGTCGCAAGGGAACCGGTTCCGCGGCGGGTTTCGAAGTGGAACTGGCTGATGGCACCGGGCTGCAGGCCGCCACCGTCATCAACGCCACCGGCACCTGGAGCAACCCGTTCTGGCCCAGCTACCGCGGCATGTCCACGTTCACCGGCCTGCAGGTGCATACCCGGAACTTCACCGGGGTCCAGCAGTTCGCGAACCGGCGCACCCTGGTGGTCGGCGGCGGGGCCAGCGCCACCCAGTTCATCGTGCAGCTGGACGCGGCCGGCATCGACACGCTGTGGTCCACCCGCACCCCACCGCGCTGGAAGGACTTCGCCAGCACCAGGGACTGGGGGCTGGAGGTCGAACGCCGGGTCACCGAGGACACCCGGGCCGGGCGTCCGCCGCGGCCGGTGGTGGCCAACACCGGCCTGCCGCTGACCGGGCAGATGCGCGCGGCGATCGCCTCCGGGCTGATGATTTCCCGGGGTCCGATCTCCCGCCTGAAGGCCGATGCGGTGGTGTTCAGCGACGGCAGCCGCGAACGCATCGACGCGATCCTGTGGGCCACTGGCTTCCGTCACGCGCTGAAGCACCTGGCGCCGCTGAAGCTGCGCACCGCCCAGGGCGGGATCCGGATGTCCGCCGATGCGGTCAGCGCCGCCGACCAGCCCGGCCTGTACCTGGTCGGCTACGGGGCGTCGGCCTCCACCATTGGGGCCACCCGCGCCGGACGGCGCGCCGCCATCGCCGCGATCAAGCACCTGAAGCAGCATGCCTCCGGCATGGCGGGCACGGAGGCGACCGGCTATACGACTGCGCACCCGGAGGAGAAGTCACCGCAATCGCTGCGGGTGTGATCTTTGCTCATCAATTCGGTGCCGGGGCGCCAGCCCACGTATTTTGGAATGCATGAGCAACCACTTCATCGTCACCCTCTCCTGCGTCGACCGTCCGGGCATCGTGCATGCCGTCTCCGGGGGCCTGTTGGGTGCCGGTTGCAACATCACCGAGTCGCAGCAGTATGAGAGCCCGGATTCCAACACCTTCTTCATGCGCATCGAGGTGGCCACCGGGCACACCCTGGACCAGGTCATGGCGCAGCTGGCGCCCATCCGCGACGAGTTCGGCATGGACCTGAAGGTGTTCGAATCGTCCCGCCGCACCCGCACCATGATCATGTGCTCCAAGGCCGGGCACGCGCTGAACGACCTGCTGTTCGCCCAGCGCGCCGGCACCTTGCCGATCGAGGTCCCGGTGATCGTCTCCAACCATCGTGACCTGCAGCCGATGGCCGAGTTCTACGGGGTGGACTTCGTGCACCTGCCGGTGACCGCCCAGAACAAGGGCCAGGCCGAGGCCGAGCTGCTCAAGCTCGTGCAGGAGCACGGGATCGAACTGGTGGTGCTGGCCCGCTACATGCAGATCCTCTCCGACTCGCTGTGCGAGCGCATGGCCGGGCGGGTGATCAACATCCACCATTCCTTCCTGCCCTCCTTCAAGGGCGCCAAGCCCTACCACCAGGCCCACGCCCGCGGCGTGAAGCTCATCGGCGCCACCGCCCACTACGTCACCGCCGACCTGGACGAAGGGCCGATCATCGACCAGGAAGTCACCCCGGTCAACCATTCACGTACCGCCGCCCAGCTGGTGGAGCTGGGGCGCAGCGTCGAGGGGCGCACCCTGACCCGGGCCGTGCAGTGGCATGCCGAGCATCGGGTGATGCTCGACGGGCAGCGCACCATCGTCTTCTCCTAGCGGCTTCCTGCGAGCCGCTTTTCCGAGCCGCTTTTCCGGGCCGCTTGTGCGAGCGTCGCGGTGGTGTCATCTGCGCGGGCCGGAATCGCTGCCGGTTCGTCCCCTGAACTACAGTGGGTGCCATGGCTCACATTATTACCATTGACGGCGCCACCCCCAAGGTGGCGCAGAACGTGTTCGTTGCCCCCACCGCGACCTTGAGCGGGGATGTGGAACTCGGCGAGCGCGCGAGCGCCTTCTACGGCGTTTCGGTGCGCGGGGATTCGGCCCCGATCCGGGTCGGCGCCGGAACGAACCTGCAGGACAACGTGGTGCTGCACGCCGATGCCGGTTTCCCGTGCACGGTGGGCCAGTCCGTGTCCGTGGGGCATTCGGCGGTGGTGCATGGGGCCAGCGTGGGCGATGGGTGCCTGGTGGGCATGAGCGCCACGATCATGAACGGCGCGGTGATCGGCGAGCAGTGCCTGGTGGCGGCCGGGGCGCTGGTGCTGGAGGGAACCCAGGTTCCCCCGCGCAGCCTGGTGGCCGGGGTTCCGGCCAAGGTGCGCCGTGAGCTGACCGAGGAAGAGGTCGCGGGATTGTCAAAGAACGCGGACACCTACCTGGAGCTTGCCGCCAAGCACCTGGCCGCCAATTCCTAGGGACGCGAGCGCCGAGCCGGCGGAAACCGGCCTGGATTGGACGCCGCGTGGCGGCAGTGGTGGTGTGCTGCCCTCGACCGTGACCGGTCGGGGGCAGTCCTATGTGTTTCAGACGGCCAGCCGGTCGGCGGCGGCCTGCTCGGCCCGGGCGGCCGTAAGCGCCTCGGAGGGGCTGAGCCAGTAGGTGTTGATCCGCGGGCGTTGATGGGGGTCCAGGTCCTTGGGCAACAACACCATGGGTGGGCCGTCTTCGTTGCGGATCACCGTAAACAGGCCGCAGTGCCGGGCGTGGTGGTGCATCGGGCAGAACAGGCACCCGTTATCGATGCTGGTCTGCCCGCCTTCGTCCCAGGGTGTGATGTGGTCGGCCTCGCATCTGGAGGCGGGCATGGTGCACCCGGGGTAGGCACACCCGCGGTATTTGGCCCGCAGGCCCTTGCGCATGTAGTTCGGGAAGAGCCGGTTGGTGCGGCCGATGTCCAGGATCTCGCTCTTGGTGCCAAAGACCGCTGGGCGCAGGATCCCGTTGCAGAGCATGGCCCGCATCGCGGCCGCGGAGATGGGGATGCCGTTTTCCGTGACGGCGAAGTCCTTGCCGTCGGCGATCATCTTGTCGTAATCCATGATGACCGTGATTTCGGGCTGCACCACCCCCACCTGCTTGCCGGTGCCGCTGTGATCGGCGCGCAGCAGTGAAAGCAGCGCGATCAGGTGGCGGAATTCGGGGCGCAGGTCCTCGAAGGGCTTGAGCAGCTCCTCGGGGAACCGGTCCGTTCCGCCCAGCTGGCCAAAGGTGCCGGCGCCTTCCCCCGCCCCGGGGGTTTGCGCGGGGTGGGCATCCGGGGTGGGCGGCGCTGCCGTGGGCGGAGCCTGCTCGGCGGCTTCGGTGGTGGCGGACGGGTCGTGAGGGCGGGCCCAGTCGGGCATGGTGTCCTGCTCGCCCCACTGCGGCGGGAGGCTGGTAGAGCCGGTTGCGGGGGCCTGGGCGCCCGAAGGCTGCTCATCGGCGTCCGGTTCCGGGGTGGGCCGGGCGTATTGTTCGTTGACCAGGGCCTTGAGCTCGTCCCGGTTGCCGGCGATGGTTTTGGGGTTGTCGATCTGCACGCACAGGGATTCGATCAGCTCCGCGTCCTGGGGCATGACCTTGAGCAGGTAGTGCATCAGTCCGCGCCGCATGCCGCGGCGGAACAGCCCGGCCTCGCCCAGCAGGGCCGCCAGTGGACGGTTCTCCCCCAGGGATTGTTCGATCAGCCGCGGCAGGTGCCGGCGTGCGGTGCCCGGTTCGTGCCGGATCAGCGTGATCGCGTCTTCCTGCAGCCGTTCGCACGCCTCGCCGGCCTGCGGTCCGGCACCCAGGTCCGGTTCGGCCTTGCGCAGCTGCCGCGCGGCGGTGAGCACCAGGGCCGGGTTCGTGTCGGGGTTGGCCAGTTCATCGCCCAGCCGCCCGAAGCGTGGCGCGGTGCGCTGCCCGGCCTCGGTGATCCCGGCGACCAGCGCGTCGGCCATGTTGATCCGGTCCTGGGCGACGCCGACGCCGAGGTTCAGCCACCCCTTGTACAGGTCCACGGTGTTCTTGAAGTAGCTGCGCCCGGTGGTTTTCCGGCCGCGGGTGCGCGCCAGGTCCTCGGCGCTGGGCTGCAACCCGGCCTGCCGGATCGCCTGGTAGGAATCGGGCTCCAGCAGGTGGGCGCCGCTGGCCCGCAGCCCGTGGGCGGCGTGCACCTGGGCGCGGGTGAGGCGTTCGCCGGCCTGTTCCACAAGCCAGGCGAAGTAGGCGGCGTGCCCGGCAGCTGGTTCATCCGCTGCAAAGGCCGCCGTCGCGCTGTCGATCAGGTTGACCGCCTGGGCCAGCTGATCCAGCGCCGCTTCGGTGCCGGAGGTGTTCATGGCCCAATCATGCCCCCGGCAGCCAGCCTGCACACCGGCGCCCCGACCTGCTGTGGATAACAAGGCCGCCGGCCGCCGGGACAGCGGTACCGCCGCCCCGGGGCCGCTTGACCAACCTGTCTGGGCAGCACAGCTAGCGCGGGGTTGGCACCAGCTTCCCGGCCGGGCGCCGTGCGGTGCCGGCACCGGCGGTGCGCGCCGCGCCGAGCCCCCGCTCCAGGTCGGCCAGCAGGTCCTCGGGCTCCTCGATGCCCACCGAGAGGCGCACCAGGTTCGCCGGGACTTCCAGCGGGGTGCCGATCAGCGAGGCGTGGGTCATCTCCCGGGGGTAGCAGACCAGGGATTCCACCCCGCCCAGGGAGACCGAGAGCTGGAAGTAGCGCATGGATTCGGCGAAGGCGCGCGCGGCGGGCTCATCGGCCAGCGTCAGGGAGAGGATCCCGCCAAAGCCGCGCTGCTGCCGGGCGGCCAGCTGGTGCCCCGGGTGTTCCTCAAGTCCCGGGTAGTAGACGCCGGTGACCTCGTTGCGGGTCTGCAGCCAGCGGGCGAGGCCTGCGGCGGTGGCGCAATGCCGTTCCATGCGCAGCCCCAGGGTCTTCAGCCCGCGGGCGGCCAGGTAGGAATCCTGCGGCCCGCACACCGCCCCGCCGGCGAACTGCTGGTAGCCGACCGCCTCGGCCAGCGGGGTG
Organism: Glutamicibacter sp. V16R2B1; assembly: GCF_005774635.1. Taxonomy (NCBI): domain Bacteria; kingdom Bacillati; phylum Actinomycetota; class Actinomycetes; order Micrococcales; family Micrococcaceae; genus Glutamicibacter; species Glutamicibacter sp. V16R2B1. The sequence goes on along the minus strand of NZ_VATX01000004.1, from coordinate 60,627 downwards.
CCGCGGTGCAGATGCTCGGTGACGATGACCGCCCCGCCCAGCACGTCGGAGTGTCCGCCGATGTACTTGGTGGTGGAGTGCACCACCGCGTGGGCGCCGAAATCCAGCGGGCGCTGCAGGTAGGGGGTGGCGAAGGTGTTGTCCACCACCAGCAGGGCGCCGGCGTCCCTGGCCAGCTGCGCCCAGCCGGCCAGGTCGGCGATGCCCAACAGCGGGTTGGAGGGGGTTTCAAGCCACAGCAGCGCCGTGTTCGGGCGCAGGGCCGCGCGCACCGCATCCAGGTCGGTGATCGGCACGGCGCTGGCGGTGATCCCCCACTTGCGGTGCAGCCCGGTGATCAGCCGGTGGGTGCCGCCGTAGCCGTCGGCGCCCAGCACGATGTGGTCGCCCGGGGCCAGCACCGCGCGCAGCAGCGCGTCCTCCGCGGCGATGCCCGAGGCGAAGCCGAACCCGGCGGCCCCGCCCTCCAGGGCGTTGAGCTGGGTCTCAAATCTGTTGCGGGTGGGGTTGGAGCCGCGGGAGTATTCGTGCCCGGCCCGCAGCACGTTGATGCCGTCCTGGATGAACGTGCTGGTCTGGTAGATCGGCGGGATGACCGCGCCGGTGGCCGGGTCCTTGGCCTGGCCGGCGTGGACCGCCAGCGTGTTGAAGCCGCTCATGCGATGCTCACTTTCGGTGCGGGGGCCAGGGCAGGGGCGCCGGGTGCGGGGCGTTCGGCCAGCGCCGCGTTCAGCGCATGGTCCAGGTCGCGGATCAGATCCGCCGGGTCCTCCAGCCCCACCGACAGGCGCAGCACCGCCGGGTCCAGTCCGGCCTCGGCCAGCTGGGCGGCGGAGAGCCGGCAGTGGGTCATCGTCGCCGGGTGGGCGACCATGGTGCGCGTGTCCCCGATGTTCGCGGCCAGCGCGATCACCTGCAGCCGGTCGATGACCCCGGGCACCAGGGCCGCGTCGTGCAGCTGAACGGCCAGCACGCTGCCGGTGCCGCGCGGAAAGAGGGCGGCGGCGCGCCGGTGGTGGCGGTGCTCGGGACGGCTGGGGTGGTGCACCCGGGCCACGGCCGGGTGGGCGGCCAGGAAGCGGGCCAGCAGCTGCACGTTGTGCTGCACCGCGGCGGCGCGCACCGCCAGGGTTTCCATGCCGGTCAGGATGCTGTGGGCGCTGGCCGCGGAGAGGGTGGGGCCCAGGTCGTGCAGGAACTTTGAGCGCACCAGCATCGCGTACGCCCCGGCCCCGTGGCGTTCAAGCAGGCTGGACCCGGCGTAGCGTTCGCGGCCCCGGGCCAGCTGGGGCCAGCGCTCGGCGTCGGAGAAGTCGAAGCCGCCCCCGTCGATGACCACCCCGCCCAGCACCTGCCCGTGCCCGGCCAGCGCCTTGGTGGCCGAATGCACCACGATGTCCGCCCCGTGCTGCAGCGGCCGGAAGTTCGCGGGGGTGGCCAGGGTGTTGTCCACCACCACCGGGATCTGGTGCCGGTGCGCGATCGCGGCCAGCCGGGGCAGTTCCGGCACCGTGGACAGCGGGTTGGTCACCGATTCGAGGAAGAACGCCCGGGTGTCCGGCTCGATCGCCGCCTGCCAGGCGTCCGGGTTGTCCGGGTCCACGAAGCTGACCCGGATCCCGAAGTCGTGGAACGTGTCGGTCAGCAGGTCCACAGTGCCCCCGTAGAGCTGGTTGGAGACCACCAGGTGCCGCGGGCCCTGGCTGAGGGCCAGCAGGGACAGGGCCACGGCCGCCTGCCCGGTGGCGGTGGCCACCGCGTGCGCCCCGCCCTCCAGGGCGGCGGCGCGCTGTTCGAACACCGCCACCGTCGGGTTGCCGGTGCGGGAATAGGTGAAGCCGGCCTGGCGCAGCGCGAACTTCTCCACCGCATCGGCGTGCGAGGTGAATTCGTAGGCCGCGGAGGGGTACAGCGGCACCGTGAGGGGACGGTGCTCGCCGCCGGGGCTGTATCCGGCGTGGATCGCTGTGGTGGACTGCTGCGCCATGGCTGGCTCCTTTACTCGTGCTGGTGCGTACCGGTGGTGGTGCGCGGGGTTAGATCGCGGCCAGCTGGTCGGCGCGCACCTGCCGGGCGGCGGCGACCAGGTTGGCCAGGGAGGCGGTGGTTTCGGCATAGCCGCGGGTCTTCAGCCCGCAGTCCGGGTTCACCCACAGCGCCTGGCGGTCCACCGAATCCAGGGCGGTGCCGATCAGCTCGGCGATCTCCTGCTGGGAGGGCACCCGCGGGGAGTGGATGTCGTACACGCCCGGGCCGATGCCGCGGCGGTAGCCGAAGGACTTCAGGTCCGCGGTCACCTCCATCGCCGAGCGGGCCGCCTCGATGGAGGTCACGTCCGCGCCCAGCGCGTCGATCGCGCCGATCACCTCACCGAACTCCGAATAGCACAGGTGGGTGTGGATCTGGGTGCCGGCCGCCGCCCCGCCGGTGGCCAGGCGGAACGCGTCCACGCTCCAGCGCAGGTACTCCGGCTGGGCGGCGGCACGCAGCGGCAGCAGTTCACGCAGCGCCGGCTCGTCGACCTGGATGATGCGGATCCCGGCCTGCTGCAGGTCCTGGATCTCATCGCGCAGCGCCAGCGCCACCTGCCGGGCACTGGTTTGCAGCGGCACGTCATCGCGCACGAAGCTCCAGGCCAGGATCGTCACCGGCCCGGTGAGCATGCCCTTGACCGGCTTGTCGGTCAGCGAGGCGGCGTGGGAAATCCAGGGCACGGTGAACGCCGCCGGGCGGGTGACGTCGCCGAAGAGGATCGAGGGGCGGGTGGCGCGTGAACCGTAGGACTGCACCCAGCCGTGCTCGGTGACCGCGAACCCGTCGAGGTTCTCCGCGAAGTACTGCACCATGTCGTTGCGTTCGGCTTCCCCGTGCACCAGCACATCCAGCCCCAGCTCCTCCTGCAGCGCGATCACCCGGGCGATCTCCTGCTCCACGAACCGGCGGTAGCCCTGGTCGTCCAGGGTGCCAGCGGTGTGGGCGGCCCGGGCGGCGCGCACCTCAGCGGTCTGCGGGAAGGAGCCGATGGTGGTGGTGGGCAGCAGCGGCAGCTGCAGGCCCGCCCGCTGCGCGGCGGCGCGCTGCTGCTCATCCGGGCGCTGCAGGTCCTGCTCACCCAGCCCGGCCAGGCGTTCACGCACCTCCGGCACCGTGGTGCCCGGGTAGGCGGCGCGGGCGGCCAGCGCCCGCTCGGTGGCCACCAGTTCGCGGGCGATCGCATCCTCCCCGTGCTCCAGGCCGGTGGCCAGGGTGAGCACCTCGCTGACCTTCTGGTCCGCGAACGCCAGCCAGTCGGCCAGCCCCTCGGGCAGGTTCCCCTCCAGGGCCACATCGTGCGGCACGTGCAGCAGCGAGGTGGCGGTGCCCACCGCCAGGCGTCCGCCGGCGGCGGTCACCGCCTGGCGCAGGGCGCGCAGCGCGATCAGCGAGGCGCCCAGGTGGTTGCGCCACACATTGCGGGCATCCACGATCCCGGCCACCACGGTGGTGCCCTGCAGCTGGCCAAGGAATTCGGGCTGCGGGGCCACCCCGCGCACCAGGTCCACCTGCACCGCGTCCACCCCGGCCCGGGCCAGTACCCCCAGGCCCTCACCGGGGCGGGTGAGCTGCCCGGCGGTGCCGTACCCGGTGGTGACCAGCAGCGCCGGGCGCGGGCCGGAGGACAGCTGGCGGTACACGCGTTCGGCCAGGCCGCCGGGCACCGCGTGCCGGGCACCGGCCTCGGTGACCAGGGCCGGCTCATCGAGCTGCACCCAGCCCACCCCGGCGGCGGCCAGCTCGGCCAGCAGCTGGGCGTAGACCTCGACGAGCTCATCGATCCGGTGCAGCGGCGTGAACCCGGAGCGGGCGGCGCCCTCCTCGGCCTTGGCCAGCAGCAGGAAGCTGATCGGGCCGACCAGGGTGGGGCGGATGGTGTGCCCGGCCCGGGCGTGGGCGGTGAAGTTCTCCAGCAGCCCGGCGGGGTTGGCGCGCAGGGTGGTGCGCTCGCCGAGCTCCGGGACCAGGTAGTGGTAGTTGGTGTCGAACCACTTGGTCATTTCCAGTGGGGCGCGCTGCGCGTCACCGCGGGCCAGCGTGAAGGCGTCGGCGGTGCTCAGCGGGGCGCTGAGCACCTCGGCGAAGCGGGAGGGCACCGCCCCGAGCGCCACCAGCGTGTCCAGCACCTGGTCGTAGTAGGCGTGGTCCCCGGGCAGGGAGCCGTTCGCCGGGTCAAGCCCCAGCTGCACCAGGCGTTCCAGGTTCTGCTGCTGCACGGCAAAGGCCCGCTCGTGCAGCTGCTGCTCGGTCAGGGTGCCGGCCCAGTGCGCCTCCAGCGCCTTTTTCAGTTCGCGGCGCCGGCCGATGCGCGGGTAGCCGAGGATGCTGGCCTGCGGGAAGTGCTGCTTGCTCATGGTGTTCTCCTAGTTTTCTGCCGGGCCGGGGTGCCCGGCCGGGTCGTTGGGCAATTCGGTGGTTCGTCGGTGGAAGCGGGCGCCTAGGCCCCGCTGTGGGCGGCCCAGGATTGGGCCAAGGTGCTGCGGGCGCCGGGCAGCTGCAGCTGCTCGATCACGTCCAGGCTGCCGCGGTGGTCGTTGAACGTGTACAGGTGCAGCCCCGGGGCCCCGTCATCGAACGCCGCCCGGGCCAGGTCCACCGCCCAGCGCACCCCGATGCGGTGGCGTTCGGCGTCGCTGGTCGCGCTTTGCAGCGCGTGGGCCAGGATCGGGTCCGGCTGCACCCCGGTCAGCGCCGCCAGCCGGTTTAGCCGGCGCAGCGAATTGAGCGGGATGATGCCGGGGATGATCGGGATGCACACCCCGGCGCGGCGGGCCGCGGCGAGCAGCCCCCGGTAGTCCTCGGGCTGGAAGTAGACCTGGGTGATCGCATAGTCCGCCCCGGAGCGCTGCTTGCCCAGCAGCACCTCGATGTCGTGCTCGAAGCTCGGGGACTCGGGGTGGCGGTGCGGGTAGGCGGCCACCCCCACCCCCAGCCGGCCCCCGGCCAGGGAGGCGGCGTGTTCGTCCTCCACCTGGCGGATCAGCTCGATCAGGTAGCGGGCGAACGGGAATTCACCGCGCCAGCCCTGCGGGTCCTGCGGCAGGTCACCGCGCAGCGCCAGCACCCCGCGCACCCCCAGGGCGATGAAGTGGCGGATCAGCACGCGCAGCGACTGCGCCGACTCCCCCACACAGGTCAAGTGCGCCAGCGGGCGCAGCTTGGTCTGGGTGACGAGGTGTTCGATCAGCGCCAGGGACTGGGCGCGGCGGGCCGGGGTGCCCGAATAGGTGACCGAGACGTAGTCCGGGCTGGTGTCGGCCAGCTGCTCGATGCTGTGGTAGACCGACTCGGCCACCTCGCGGTTCACCGGCGGGTAGAGCTCGTAGGACAGGGACGGTGGGGCCACCGAACCGGGCATGTGTTCCTCCTCGTGTCAGCGACGAGGCAGTGCACCGTGACCCGCACCCTGGGGTGCGGCCGGCAGCGGCCGGGCCCGGCGCGGCGGCCGGGGCGGATCGGACGGTACTGCTCCATCGTTTCTGGCATTAGCACCTTTCGGTTTCCCGGTGGTTGCTGCGGCGTCGTCGAGCCAGATCTCTTAGCCGCTCTTGATGGGTTGTTGGTGATTCCATCGTTCGCCAGGGCCCGGCGGCGGCGCAAGCACGCCGGGCCGCGCCGCGTCATCCGCCGTCCCACCCCGTCATGTGACGCGTGAACGTTAAGATGACGCGATTCTTACGCCCGCAGTGTGACGCGTGGGCGGTGACCGGTTTTCCCCGGGTTGCCGGGGGCGCACCGGGGGGCAGGGCCGCTGAAGTGTTGCGCCGGGCGGCTTTGTGTGACGCGGTGATGACGCGCCGTGCGGCCCGTGCCAAAGCCCGGCCGATCACCTACACTCCGGGAAAGGATGAAAGTCTTCGGCCACTGGGTGCGCCGGCAGGGGCCGCGGGCGCAGGGGCCGAACCGGTGCCAAGGAGCCGCAATGTACACCGCAATCCGCCTGTCCTTGACCGTGGTGCTGTGCCTGGTCGCCTCGCTGGTGTTGCCGATGCTGTATTCGCGCCTCCTGCAGCCGCTGCGCCAGCAGGTGCAGTACGGCGGCACGGTCAGCGGCCTGCTGGTGCTGACCGGGGCCTGCCTACTGGTCTACAGGCTGCTGCTGGCAGTGCAGGGCCGGGTGCTGGAGGAGTTGCCCCGGCGCTGGCCGGCCGCCGGGCTGGTGGTGCTCACCGCCGCCGGCTGTGTGCTCTTGAGCTGGTACGGGCAGCTGAGCTGGTTTTTCGGGACCCAGTCCTTCCTGGCCGCGCTGGTGTACATCGGGTTCACCCTCGGTGCGCTGCTGCTGCGCCGCCCGGCCCGCCCGCTGGATCGGCGGGCCGGGGCATGACCCCGCACGCTTCCCGGACCGCGGCCGGTGCATCATCTAGGCTGGTGACTACGATGAATGCCAGGCAGAAGACCCACCTAAGCGGCGGGCGCGAGCGCGCCATCAGCGAAGCTGCACGCCCCGATGAGGACGAGTTCCGTGTGGACATTGAGCGGATCCGCTTCTCCCCCTACTTTTCCCGGCTCTCCGCGGTCACCCAGGTGATCCCGCAGGCCGGGGCCGGCACCGTGGTGCACAACCGACTGACCCATTCGCTGAAGGTGTCGGCCGTGGCCCGCTCGATCGCGATCGGGCTGCGCAACTCGGATCCGCGCACCCAACAGCTGGTGGAGGAGCTGGGCGGCTGCGACCCGGTGGTGGTGCAGGCCGCGGCCGCCGCCCACGACCTGGGCCACCCGCCGTTTGGGCACCTGGGTGAGCAGGAGCTGGACCGGGTGGCGCGGCAGAGCCTGGGGCTGCCCGACGGGTTTGAGGGCAACGCCCAGACCTTTCGCATCCTCACCGCCCTGGACAGCTGCGACGCCACCGCCCGCGGGCTGAACCTGACCCGGGCGGTGCGCGCCGGGGTGCTGAAGTACCCGTGGTCGCGCAACGAATGGCTGAACCAGCCGCTGCGCTCCCCGCAGGACCTGCCGCGCGGGGCCGGGAACCATTCGGGGGCCGGGGCGGCGAAGTTCTCCTGCTATGACATCGAGATCGCCGAGATGCACGATGTGCTCTCCGTGTTCCCGCGCATCGCCACCCACCAGCAGACCCTGGAATGCTCGGTCATGGACATCGCCGACGACATCGCCTATGCCGTGCACGACCTGGATGACTTCTACCGGGCCGGGGTGCTGCAGTACACCACGGTCTCCGCCGAGCTGCGGGCCTGGCTGAACCATTCGCGCTCCCTGGCCGAAATCCCCGAAGGGGAACTGGACATGCGCCGCCCGGGTCACGCGCTGGAGCGCACCTGGCGCCGGCTGCTGGCCAAGGACCCGTGGGTCGCCTGCCCGGAGGCGTTCCGCGACTCGGTGGAACGGGTGGAACACGACCTGGTGGAGGGGCTGCTGGCGGTGCCGTACAACGGCGGGCTGGAGGCGGACCGGGCGGTCACCGGCTTCACCCGGCGCTGGATTGACCGGCTGCAGGCCTCGATCGCGGTGGAACGCACCCCGGTGGTCCGCAGCGGCCACGTCCGGCTCGCGGACGCTGCCTGGCATGATGTGGTGGTGCTCAAGTTCGTGCACTCGCGCTTCGTGCTGGACCGCTCGGATTTGGCGGTCTACCAGCGCGGGCAGACCCGGATCATCTCCTCGCTGGCCGAGGGGTTCAAAGCCTGGCTGAATGACCCGGACGACGCCTCCCGCGCCCCGCGCCGGCTGCTGGATTCGGTGGAGGCCGCCACCGAGGAGTACCGCCAGCTGCGGGCCATGGAGCCCCAGCGCTTTGGGCCGGCCGGGGACGGAGAGGTCCAGCGCCTGGGCCAGGCCCGGGCGATCGTGGACTATATCGCCTCCTTCACCGACGCGCAGGCGGTGTCGGTCAACGCGCTGCTGACCGGAACCTCGGAAGGGATCTGGGAAGTGGGCCGCGGACTCTAGCACCCGGCCCGGTCGCTGCCGAACGCGCCCAACCTTCAGGCAGCCCCTGTCGGTCACATTGCCTGCGGGGATTGGCGCGGCGGCAGGGCTTGTGCCAAGAATGGTCTGGGGTTGGGTCCAAGCCAGGCCCCTGACTTCTACGACGGGATGAACCTTGGTGTTGCGTGTTCTTGTTCCCTCCAACGAGTTGGCCCGCCGCCTGGATCTGCCCGGGGTCGAGCCGATCGTGTGGCATTTGAACGACACTGCCGCGGATGCCCCGCCCGCGCAGGTGCTGGTGACCGAGCGGCCCCGCAACCCGCAGCACCGTGCCAGGGTCTCGCGCATTCCGGGACTGGAGCATGTGCACCTGATGTCGATCGGCTACGAGTGGGTGCTGGAGCACCTGCCCGCCGGGGTGGGACTGAGCAACTCGCGCGGGGCCATCGAGGACGCGACCGCCGAGCACTGCCTGGCCCTGGTCCTGGCCGCGCTGCGTGGGGTGGACACCGCCGTGCACCGCCAGCGTGAACAGCGCTGGGAACCCACCTGGGGCGGCAGCCTGCACGGGGCCCGGGTGCTGTTGCTGGGCTACGGCGGGGTGGGCCAGGAAATCGAGCGACGGCTGCTGCCCTTCAAACCAGCACAACTGCTGCCGGTGGCCCGCACGGCGCGCACCCTGCCCGATGGCACGATTGTCCACGGCGTCGATGAGCTGGATTCGCTGTTGCCGCACGCCGAAGTGGTGATCGTGGCGCTGCCGCACACCGATGACACCCAGCGGCTGGTCAACCAGGGGTTCCTGGCCCGGATGCGTGACGGGGCGCTGTTGGTGAACATCGGCCGCGGCGCCGTGGTGGACACCCCCGCCCTGTTGGCCGAGCTGGAGGCCGGGCGGTTGCGCGCGGCCCTGGATGTCACCGACCCCGAGCCCTTGCCGGCCGGCCACCGGTTGTGGCAGGCCCCGGGCTGCCTGATCACCGCGCACGTGGGCGGGAACACCCACCGGGTGATGGAGCTGGTCTACGACCTGGCGCTCACCCAGGTCCAGGCGCTGGCGGCCGGGACCGAAGCACGAAACATGATCCGCGCCGCGGCCGCCAGCCCCCAGGGCCGGATCCGCTAGTCCAGCGCGATCGGCCCGTATTCCTCCAGGAAGTGGATCGGGCCCGGGTTCGCCGCAAAGCTGTCCCCGCCGAAGTGGCGCATCACCCCGTGCACGGCATTCAGCCCGGTGGTCACCGCACCCTCGGCCCAGCCCGCGGTCCAGGAGATGTCATCGCCGGCCAGGAAGATCCCGCGCTGCGATTCAGGCAGCCCCCGCTGGTCGAAGTGGGTGTACAGCCGCTGCTGGTAGCGGTAGTGGCCCGGTAGGTTGGCCTTGAACGCACCCATGAAGTTCGGGTCCGCCTCCCAGGAGACGGTGATCGGGGTGCCCACGATGTGGCTGCGGATGTCCAGGCCCGGGTAGATCTGCTCCAGGGAGTGCAGCATCAGCTCGGTGCGGCGCTCGGCATCCAGGGACAGCCACTTCAACGCGTCATCGTTCCAGGTGTAGGACAGCAGGATCACCGCCGGCTTGCCCGGGCCGTTGTCCAGCAGGTAGGTGGCCCGGTTCAACCGGTCGGTGAGGGTCATGGACATCAGGTCCTGGCCCGTCTTGGGGTCCTTGTCCTTCCAGAACGCCCGGTCCACCATCACGAAGGTCTTGGAGGACTGCATGTAGTGGCTGCGTTCGATCGCGGTCCACATCTTCGGTTCGAAGAGGGACTCCTCCACGTGGATGCCGGTGGACAGCAGCCAGGACTGGGTGGTGGAGACCACCGCATCGAATTCCTGGGTCCGCCCGTGCTTCTCGGTGACCGCGATGCGCTGCCCGTGCGGGCCGTGGCCCTGCCCGCGCACGATCCGGGAGACCGCACCGCGCGGTGCCCCGTGGTGCAGCGAGGACAGGCTGGTGCCGGCCGGCCAGTGCACCAGGTCCTGGGGCGCGTGGTTCCACAGGGCGTGCGGCAGCTTCGCCGCCCCGCCGGTGATGCCGCGGTGGTTGTCATCCGCGTCGGTGTACACGACCCGCAGGATTTCCAGGATCGAGTTAGGGAAATCGGTGTCCCAGCCTCCGGTGCCGAATCCGACCTGGCCGAACGCCTCACGGTGCTCGAAGCCGGCTTCCTTGAAGGCCGCCGAGTTGGCGATGAAGCCGTAGAAGGTCTCCTCGTCCAGTTCACGCACCATCCGGTCCCACAGCTCCTTGATCTTCGCGGTGTCGCGGGAGATCAGGGCCTGCTGCATGCGTTCAAAGTCGGCGTCCTCGGCCAACGCCCGGCGCCAGGCGTCGGCGACCTCGTGGAAGAATGCGGGCAGCTGGTCGGGTCGTTCGGCGTAGACCTTCTCCCCCTTCAGCTCGATCACCGTGGAGGGGGTGGGCCCGGCCATCGGGTTGGGGAATTCGAAGGTGTCGATGCCCAGCTTGTCGATGTAGTGGTAGAACGCCTTGCCGGTGCTCGGGAAACGCATCCCTCCCAGGTCGCAGGTGACCTCCGGGGCGGCGGCGAAGGAGGCGGTGCGCAGCCGCCCGCCGATCTGGTCGGCCTCGAAAATCACCGGCTTGAGCCCCAGCTTCATCAGCTCATACGCGGTGACCAGCCCGGACAGCCCCGCACCGATCACGGCTACCTCGGTGCCGTGATGTTCCCGGGGAATCTGGCCCAGCCCCTCGGCGCCGGCCAGGTAGTGGTCGTAGCTGAAGGGGAAGTCGGGGTTGAGCATGCTCAGGCTCATTCGGTGTTGCTCCTTGGTCGTGCGTGAAACGTTGGGATTGAAAAGTCGTGGGCGGTCCGGCCCGCCAAAACCTAGTCGGCCGGCCGGTTCAGGTGGGCGTCGATGTACTGCTGCTTGCTCAGCTGCCCCAGCCGGGAGTGGCGCCGGCCGTAGCCGAAGTAGATCACGATGCCCACGCACATCCACAGCCCGAAGACCAGCCAGGTCACCGGAGCCAGCTGGCTCATCAGGAACAGGCAGGCCGCGGCGCCCAGGATCGGGGTGAGCGGGTAGAAGGGCACCTTAAAGGTGCGGGTGGCCAGCGGCTGCTTGCGGCGCAGGTAGATCACCGAGACGCTGACCAGCGCGAAGGCGAACAGGGTGCCGATGCTGGTGGCCTCGGCCAGCTGTCCCAGCGGGATGAAGGCGGCCGTCAGCGCCACCACGCTCCCGGTGATCACGGTGCCGGCGATCGGGGTGCCGGTGCGGGCGTTGACCCGGGAGAAGATGCCGGGCACCAGTCCGTCGCGGGACATGGACAGCAGGATGCGGGTCTGCCCGTAGAGCACGGTGAGCACCACCGAGGCGATGGCCAGCACCGAGCTGGCGGCAAAGAGCAGCACGATCCACTGCTGGCCGGTCAGTTCGTGGATGATCTGCACCAGGGCGGCCTGGGAGCCTTCGAACCACTGCCACTGCCGCGCACCGACGGCGGTGACGGCCACCAGCACGTACGCGGTGGTCACGATGACCATTGACCACAGGATTGCCCGGGGCAGGTCCCGCTTCGGGTTGCGGGCCTCCTCACCGGCGGTGGAGGCGGCGTCGAAGCCGATGTAGGAGAAGAACACGATGGAGGCCGCGCCGGTGACCCCCGCCGCGCCCATGGGCAGCAGCGGTTCAAAGTTTCCGGCGTTGAAGGCGGTGAAGGCAACGATGGAGAAGAACACCAGGATGCCGGTCTTGATGATGACCACCACGGTGTTCACCAGGGCCGATTCACGGGCACCGCGGATCAGCAGGATCGTGGCTAGCCCGACCACGATCAGGGCCGAAAGGTTCACCATTCCGCCTGGCTCGCTGGGTCCTGCCGCCAGGGCGGCAGGCAGCTCCAGGCCGAAGACGCTGAGGGTTTCGTTGACGTATTCGGCGGCGCCCACCGCCACGGCCGCCACCGAGACCGCGTACTCCAGCACCAGGCACCAGCCGCACACCCAGGCGATGCCCTCGCCCAGGGTGGCGTAGGAGTAGGAGTAGCTGGACCCAGAGACCGGCACCATGCCGGCCATTTCCGCGTAACTGACCGCCGAGAGCAGGGCGGTGACACCGGCGAGCAAGAAGGAGATGAAGACCGCCGGTCCGGCGATCGGCACCGCCTGGCCAAGGATCACCAAAATGCCGGTGCCCAGGGTGGCACCCACGGAAATCATGGTGAGCTGGAAAACGCCCAGAGTGCGCTTCAGCTGCCCGCCGCCGTTGTCGGCCTGGGCTGACTCCACCATGTGGGAAATCGACTTACGGCGTCGAAGCTGCGCCGTCAGCGTGGGGCGTGGGGACCTGGTCAAGCCGCTCGGTGTACTCATGATGTTCCTTGCGTAGCTGTTCATCCATCGCTTTCCAGACTAGGTCTGTGAGCGGCATCTCAACCCTAGCCGATTTGAACTAAACTTTGAGCACATGGGACAAAATGCACCGGACTGGTTGGATCGCGCACCTGTGGCTGAAGACGCCGAGGTGCCCTGGGAAGGACTGACGGTGGCCCGCTTCCTGCGCGAAATCCGCGGCGGGGTGCGGGTCGTGGTGGAGGGCGGGGACGCCCCGCTGCACTGGGTGGAGCCCAGCGACCTGGCCGACCCCACCGCCTACCTGATCCCCCACGAACTGGTGCTGACCACCGGCGCCCAATGGCTGGACGTGCCGGCCGGGCCGCAGCGCGATCGGCGGATCGATGACTACGTGGCCGCACTGGTTCGTGCCCGGGCCAGCGCCCTGGGCTTTGGCACCGAACCCTATTTCCAAAACGTGCCTGCGGCCCTGAGCGCCGCCTGCCGCCGCCACGGACTGAGCCTGTGGCAGATCGATGTTTCCGTGCCGTTCGCGCACCTGGGCATCACGTTCGCCAAACTGCTGCGCAGTGACACCGCGCGGATGATGAAGGATGTGGCCGAGGCGAACCGGGCGCTGCTGCGCGCCCTGGACCGCGACCGGCCCGAGACGAGGCTGATCGAGGAGCTGGCCCCACGCATCGGCGCGGCCGTGCAGCTGTTGGACCCCAATGGCCGCCTGCGCCACGTGGCCCGCGGCAGCAGCGTGGACCTGCCCGATGAGGATGCCCTGCACGCGGTGCGCCACAAGCTCGCCTCCCACCGTTCGGCACGCCTGGAGGTGCTCAGCGACGGGGAGGTCACGCACCTGGTCTACCCGTTGCGGGCCCGCCAGCCCACGGCCTCCCCCGGCCAGAAGGATGCCGCCAGCCAGCGTCCGGACCCGGGAACCGGAACCCTGGTGCTCTCCCTGGCCGAACCTCCGTCGGTCGCGGTGCGCAGCATCGCCGGCACGGCGTTGAGCCTGCTGGAGGTCATCTTGCATCAGCGCCTGGTTGGCTCCTTCGCCGCGACCCAGCTGGCCACGCTGCTGGTGCTGGGAATCACCGGGCAGGACCCCGAATCGGGGCGCACCAATGAGCTGCTTGATGCTGCGGTGGGCGGAAACCCCAGGCAGCCGCTCCACGTGGTGCTCGCCGCCGGCCAGGAAGACGGGGACACCGATCCCGATCACCAGGTGGTGCTTTGCCGCAGCCTGTTCGACACCCGGCTGGTGGCCCGGCTGGATGGGCAGCTGGCCGTGGTCACCCGCCAACCGGTCGACGACCCGTTGATGCTGCGCGCCCGGGAAGCGGGAATGCTGGTGGCGGTCTCCCGCGCCCTGGATCCGTCCGCCGCCGGGTGGCGGCAACGCGGCGCGGAACTGCACGAGGCCTATCTGCAGGCCGCGGGGCTGCTGCGGCGGGTGCTCGATGAGCAGCGCAGCCTCAGGGCCGCGGATCTGGGCAGCACCTTCGCCGACTTGCTGCCGCTGAATGCGGCTCGACAACTGGCCCATGACCTGCTCGCCCCGCTGCTAGAACTGCCCGCGGCCCGCCGCGAGCTGTACTTGAGGGTGCTGCGTTCCTGGCTGGAGGCCAACGGGCAGTGGGATGCCTCGGCAGCCGCTGCGCAGCTGCACCGCAACTCCATGCGCCGGCACATAAGCGCCATTGCCGAGCTGTTGGGCGTGGACCTGTCCGAGGCGGCGGTGCGTCAGGAGCTTTATCTGGCGCTGCGTTTCATTTCCAATACCGGAACATAGTCCAGCCCAGCGGCTAGTCCGCCCGGGTTTCGGCACCCCAGCGCTGGTAGAGGTCGTTGCGCAGTTCGGCCAGGTAGGGGGTGATCCGCTGGGCTTCGCTCACCTGGCGGGCCGCAAGGTCGGTGATCAGCAGTTCGGCCTCGGCCCCGGCGGCGGCCAGCACGGTGCCGGAGGGCGCCGCCACCACCGAGTGCCCCGAGAGCTCCAGTCCGGCCTCCATGCCGCTGTGGTTCGCGTACGCCACGTAGACCCCGTTTTCCATGGCGCGGGCCGGAATCAGCGAATCGGTGACCGGATCATTGCCCACGCTCAACGCGGTCGGCACGATGACCAGCTCGGCACCACGAACGGCCGCGGCGCGTACGGTTTCGGGGAATTCAACGTCAAAGCAGATCATCAGCCCGATGCGCAGGCCCTCAAGCTCGAACAGGGCCGGGGCGCCGGTGCCGGGCTTGAACACCCGTTGCTCCTCGGGTCCGTAGAGGTGCACCTTCACATAGCGGGCCAGCTGGGCCCCGCTCCGGTCCACCACATAGCCGACAATCATCCACTGGCCGTCAACGTATTCCGGTAGGCAATAGGCAATCGCGATCCCGGCGGCGCGCGCCACCTCGGGCATCCGCTGGCCCCACGCCGCGGCCTGCTCGGGGACAAGCCGCTGGAGGATCTGCTCGGGCGCGTACCCGCTAATGAACAGCTCAGGCGTCAGCAGCAGGTCGGCCTCGGCCTTGGCGACCTGCTCGGCCGCATGGGCGATCAGGGAAATGTTCGCGTCCCCATCCAGCACGGTCGCGGTGTCTTGCAGCATTGCCAGTCGCATGGTGATGTCCACTTCCTCGTCAGTACTACTTCAAGGCTAGGGGTCGTTACCGATGCCGCCGAGTTAAAAAAGTCCCAGCTTCCCGGGTGCGCAGGATGTTTTGCACCAGCCATGGCTGGTTTCGCTGGGCGCCCGGACGGGTCAGGCCGACCCGGAACCCGGCAGCTGGTGCAGGATGTCGGGGCCACTGAATGGTTGCGCATCCGCCTTAACGAGTGGAGGCACCAGCCCATGGCTGGTGCCTCCAGTGGTTCAGCGCGCCGGGACTACTTGGTCAGCAGTTCCAAAGCAGCGTTCAGGGTCTTGCTCGGACGCATGACCGCGGTGGTCTTGGCCTCGTCCGGACGGTAGTAGCCGCCCAGTTCAACACTGTGGCCCTGGACCTCGGCCAGCTCGCTGAGGATGGTTTCCTCATCGTTGGACAGTGCCTTGGCCACGTCGGCGAAGGCGGCCGCCAATTCGGCGTCCTTGTCCTGCTTGGCCAGCTCCTCGGCCCAGAACTTGGCCAGGTAGAAGTGGCTGCCGCGGTTGTCCAGCTCGCCCACCTTGCGCTTGGGCGACTTGTTTTCCAGCAGGAAGGTACCGGTCGCGGCGTCCAGCGTGTCGGCCAGCACCTGGGCGCGGGCGTTGTCGTAGTTGCTGGCCAGGTGCTCGAAGGAAGCGGCCAGGGCCAGGAACTCACCCAGCGAGTCCCACCGCAGGTGGTTCTCGTTCACCAGCTGCTGTACGTGCTTCGGGGCCGAGCCACCGGCACCGGTCTCGAACAGGCCGCCGCCGGCCAGCAGCGGAACGATCGAGAGCATCTTGGCGCTGGTGCCCAGCTCCAGGATCGGGAACAGGTCGGTGAGGTAGTCGCGCAGCACGTTGCCGGTCACCGAGATGGTGTCCTCGCCCTTGCGGATGCGCTCAATCGAGTACTTGGTGGCCTCGATCGGCGAGAGGATCTTGATGGTCAGGCCCTCGGTGTCGTGCTCCTTGAGGTATTCGTTGACCTTCTTGATCAGCACCGCGTCGTGGGCGCGGTTCTCATCCAGCCAGAACACCGCCGGGGTCTGGGAGGCGCGGGCGCGGTTGACGGCCAGCTTCACCCAGTCGCGGATGGCAACGTCCTTGGTCTGGCAGGCACGCCAGATATCGCCGGTGAAGACCTGGTGCTCGATCAGTACCGTGCCGAACTCGTCCAGCACCTGGACGTGGCCGTTGCCGGTCATCTCGAAGGTCTTGTCGTGCGAGCCGTATTCCTCGGCCTTCTGGGCCATCAGGCCCACGTTCGGCACGGTGCCCATGGTGGTCGGGTCGTAGGCGCCGTTGGCGCGGCAGTCTTCGATCACGGCCTGGTAGACGCCGGAGTAGGAGGAGTCAGGCAGCACGGCCAGGGTTTCGGCTTCCTCGCCGTCCGGGCCCCACATCTTTCCGCCTAGGCGGATCATGGCCGGCATCGAGGCGTCGACGATCACATCGGAAGGCACGTGCAGGTTCGTGATCCCCTTGTCCGAATCCACCATGGCCAGCTTCGGGCCCTCTTCCAGGCCCTTGGCGATCAGCTTCTCCACGCCCTCGCGGACCTCGTCGGTCAGCTCGTCCAGCCCGCCGAGGATGGCGGCCAGGCCGTTGTTCGGGTTCAGCCCGGCGGCTTCCAGCTGCTCGCCGTAGGTGTCGAACAGCTCAGAGAAGTAGGCCTTGACGACATGGCCGAAGATGATCGGGTCGGAGACCTTCATCATGGTGGCCTTCAGGTGGGCGGAGAACAGCACGTCATCGCGCTTGGCGCGGGCCACGGCGTCCTTGAGGAACTCGTCCAGGGCCGCCACGTGCATGACGGTGCCGTCGATGACCTCGCCGGCCAGCACCTTGAACGGCTTCTTCAGGATCTTGACTTCACCGTCTTCGGCGACAAAGCGGATCGAGATGCTCTTGTCCTTGTCGATGACCACGGACTTCTCGTTCGAGGCGAAGTCATCGGCACCCATGGTGGCGACATTGGTCTTCGAGTCGGAGGACCAGGCACCCATCGAGTGCGGGTTCTTGCGGGCGTAGTTCTTCACGCTCAGTGGCGCGCGGCGGTCCGAGTTGCCTTCACGCAGCACCGGGTTCACGGCCGAACCCTTGATCTTGTCGTAGCGGGCGCGGATGTCGGTTTCCTCATCCGAGCTCGGGTTGTCCGGGTAATCGGGCAGGGCGTAGCCGGCGGCCTGCAGTTCGGCGATCGCGGCCTTCAGCTGCGGGATCGATGCGGAGATGTTCGGCAGCTTGATGATGTTGGCCTCGGGGGTCTTGGCCAGGTCACCCAGCTCGGCCAGGGCATCGGCGATGCGCTGTTCCTCGGTCAGGTAGTCCGGGAAGCTGGCGATGATGCGGCCGGCCAGCGAGATGTCGCGGGTTTCCAGCTCCACCCCGGCGGTCGAAGCGTAGGCCTCGACGATCGGCAGGAACGAGTGGGTCGCCAGCATCGGCGCTTCATCGGTGTGGGTGTAGATAATCTTGGCCATAGGTGTGGCGTCTCCCTGATCGTCGTGCGGAAGCGGGGTTAACCGCCCTAAACTCAACGTTCCCAACTTACCTGATTTCGGGCTCCACGACACGTTTTGTGGCCTAGTTATCCCTGCGAACTGCCTTGATTTTGCGCTGGAATGTCGGGCCTGGCGGCCCGAGATCGGCATCCCCGCTTTAAGTTAAGGTCTCGTAACTCAAACCGCTTTTTCGCAAACCCCGCCATGGGAGGGGCATAACAGCAACCCAGACGCCCCGGGACTGCCGCCGGAAGAACCCGGCAGCAAGCACGCAACCAGATTGTTGAACAATCCCGTCATTTGCTGCATGGTTAAGGTCGGAGGCAAGTAGAGACGGGGATCACAGTGCAATACATCGACCTGAATTCCGATGTGGGCGAATCGTATGGAAGCTGGAGCATGGGAGATGACACCGCGATCTTCCAATCCGTCTCCTCGGCCAACGTGGCCTGCGGATTCCATGCCGGTGACCCGCGCACCATCGCCCACACCTGCCGCGAGGCGGCGAAGGCGGGCATCACCATC
Source organism: Glutamicibacter sp. V16R2B1 (assembly GCF_005774635.1). Taxonomy (NCBI): domain Bacteria; kingdom Bacillati; phylum Actinomycetota; class Actinomycetes; order Micrococcales; family Micrococcaceae; genus Glutamicibacter; species Glutamicibacter sp. V16R2B1. The sequence goes on along the minus strand of NZ_VATX01000004.1, from coordinate 42,738 downwards.
GGGGCTCATGTCGGGTACCACGACCTGGCCGGGTTCGGCCGCCGTTTCATTGAGGTTCCGGGCAACGAACTGGCAGATGACTTGCTCTACCAGCTAGGGGCGATGGATGCCATGGCCCGGGCTGCCGGCAGTGAAGTCAAGTACGTCAAACCGCATGGCGCCTTGTACAACGCCATCGTGCACCATGAAGAGCACGCCCAGGCGGTGATTGACGCGATACGGGCCTTCGGACGCGACCTTCCCGTGCTCCTGCTTCCCGGGTCGATCGCCCTGGACAAGGCCGAACGTTCTGGGTTGCGGGCGGTCAGCGAGGCCTTTGCCGACCGCAGCTACAACCCGGACGGAACCTTGGTTTCGCGTACGGATCCCGCTGCCGTCCTGCATGACCCCCAACGCATCACCCAGAACATGATTCGCCTGGCCAGCGAAGGCACCATCCGGGCCATCGATGGCACCATCATCCGCACTTCCGCTGAGAGCATCTGTGTTCACGGGGATACGGCCGGAGCCGTGGCGGTGGCCGCCGCGGTGCGTGCCGGGCTGGAGTCCTCGGGGATAGACATCAAGAGCTTCGCATGACGATCGATGCCGTCCACTTTGCCGGCACCCGAGCGGTGCTCGTGGAGCTGTCCGATGCCGCGTCCGCGATGGCGCTGACCGCCTGGTTGGAATCCCATCCCCTGCCAGGACAGCAGGATGTGCAAACCGGTGCGCGCACGGTGCTGCTCAGGACCGACTGCCTGCCCAATGCCGGCTACGCGTACCGGCTCATTCCCACGCTGCATCTTGACCTGGACCGCCGGCACGAAGGCGAGCTCATCACGGTGAACGTCAGTTACGACGGGCCGGACCTGCACGCGGTGGCCGAGCTGCTCGGCCTGAGCACCGAAGCGCTGATCGAACTGCACAGTTCACGACGATGGGCTGCCGCATTTACCGGCTTTGCCCCGGGGTTCGCCTACCTGCAGTCCGAGGGCACGCCCCTGGAGGTTCCACGTCGAAGCACGCCTCGAACCACGGTGCCCGCCGGCGCGGTTGCCCTGGGCGGGAAGTACTCGGCCATCTACCCCGCGGCGTCCCCCGGCGGCTGGCAGCTGCTCGGGCATACCGACACCCGCATGTGGGACGTGAACCGCACGCCCCCGGCCCTGGTGCAACCGGGCGACAAGGTGAAATTCGTGCCGCAACGCGCGGCACTGCGACTGAGCGTTCCTGCCGCGAACCACCAGCCACCGGCACCACAGGTGACGTCGGGGGTGGAAGTCATCAGCCCCGGCCCGCAATCAACGATCCAGGATGCAGGACGCCGCGGCGCCGGCAACCTTGGCGTTTCCCCCTCCGGCGCTGCCGATGCGATTTCGGCGCACCAGGCGAACAGGCTGGTCGGGAACCTGCCCGGTGCGCCCGTCATCGAGACCCTTGCCGGTTCGCTGCGCGTGCGGGCCATTGGCCACCAGGTGCTGGCGGTCAGCGGGGCCGAGGTGCGGCTCGAGATCCACGGCGAAGCCGAGGATCACACCAGCATGCGCACCGCAGCGATGAACGTGCCGTTCATCCTCAGGGACAAGGAAACCTTGAGCTGTTCCGCGGCCACGGCCGGGCTTCGCAGCTACCTGGCGGTCCGTGGCGGCTTTGATGGCCACCGGGTTCTGGGCTCCCTGTCCACCGATTCCCTCTCCGGCCTCGGACCGGCACCCCTGCAACCCGGCGAGCGCCTGCCCACGGCGAGGATCCGCGGCACCCATCCGGTGGGCGGCGCCGAACCCTCCACGCTGCCCCAGCCCGAGCCGGACGGATGTTTTAGGCTGCGCCTCGTGGCCGGTCCACGCGATGATTGGTTCGGACCGCAGGGCCTGAAACGGCTTGTTTCCCAAACGTGGGAAGTCAGCGCCCAGTCCAACCGGGTGGGAATGCGCCTGAGCAATGCCGCGGGCGGCAGGCCGCTGGTCCGGCTGCGCGCCGGTGAGCTTGAAAGCGAAGGCATGGTCCGCGGTTCGCTTCAGGTTCCCCCTTCCGGATTGCCCGTGCTGTTCCTGGCAGATCACCCGGTGACCGGCGGCTATCCGGTCATCGCGACCTTGGTCGATGAGGACGTCTCAAAGGCGGCTCAGCTCGCCCCCGGCACCCCCATCCGCTTTGTGCTGCTGGAACCCGGCTCATCGATGCCGCGGACGGGAGGTGGGCGCGGATGAACGAGCCCCGTCAAGCAGCCGCCGCCACGGATGCTGCCCCCTGCCACGGCCTGTTGGAACGCGGGGTGGCCGCTCACGCGCACACCGGCGCGTGGGTGGCCGAACGGCTGCGTGCGCTCATCGCCGCAGGCAAGATGGTTCCCGGCCAAAAGCTTGGGGAAAAGGCGCTCTCCGAAACCTTTGGGATCTCCCGCAACACCCTGCGCGAGGCGTTCCGGATGTTGAACAACGAATTGATCATCACGCGGGTCCCCAACCGCGGGGTGTTCGTGGCTTCTCCCGGGCCGGAGGATGTACGTGAAATCTACGCGGTGCGCCGGATGATCGAACCGGCGGCGGTGGCCTGGGGCGCGGACCTAAATGTTGCCCAGCTGCACCGCACCGTGGTTTCTGGCCTGGAGGCGATGGCGGCCAGCGACACGGTCGGGGTCGCGGATGCGAACCAGCGGTTTCACCAGCAGATTGTTGCCGGGTCAGGCAGTAGGCACCTGCAGGAGCTGATGCACCGCGTGCTGGCCCGGATGCGGTTGGCGTTCCAGTCGGCGCAGGGCACCACGGATTTTCATCGCACCTACCTGCAGGGCAATGTGAACGTCGTGGGACTGCTCGATCGCGGGCAGCGGGTCGCGGCAGCCTATGAACTGCGCAGCTACCTGGAAGCGGCCGAAACCGAGCTGCTCTCACGGTTATCCGCCACGGCGCCGGGCGCTGCCCCTCGACGCGGTTAAAGCGCGTTTCCGCTGCCGCCACCGGCGGCTTGCCGACACAAAATCCCCGGGAGGCACCGGCAAGACGCGGCAGGCCCCCGCCCGCCTGAGTCATTCAGGTCGTGCGGGGGCCCGCGATGCGCCAGGACCTAGTGGAAGAAGTGGCGGGCGCCGGTGAAGTACATGGTGATGCCGGCTTCGTTCGCCGCGGCGATCACTTCCTCATCGCGTACCGAGCCGCCGGGCTGGACTACCGCCTTGACTCCGGCGTCAATCAGGATCTGCAGGCCATCGGCGAACGGGAAGAACGCGTCCGAGGCCGCCACGGCGCCCCGGGTGCGGTTCTTGGACTCGGCGCCGTCCACGTTCTCGGCTCCGCCGGCGGCGTCGGCCCCGGATTCAACGCTCACGCCCAAGGTGTTGGCGCGTTCCACGGCCAGCTTGCAGGAGTCCACGCGGTTGACCTGTCCCATGCCGATGCCCACCGCGGCACCGTCCTTGGCCACCAGAATGGCGTTGGACTTGGCGGCGCGCACCGCGCGCCAGGCGAAGGCCAGGTCGGCCAGGGTCTGCTCGTCGGCGGCCGAGCCGGCGGCCAGCGTCCAGTTGGCCGTGTCATCACCGTCGGCTGCGATGGTGTCCGACGCCTGGATGAGCATGCCGCCGGAAATCTGGCGGAACTCGTTGGCGGCGCGGCGGTACCCCTCCGGCAGGGTCAGCAGGCGGATGTTCTTCTTGGCCGAAAGGATCTGCACGGCCTCATCTTCGAAGTCTGGGGCGATGACCACCTCGGTGAAGATGCCCTTGACGGTGTCGGCCATCGCCTTGGTGACGGTGCGGTTCGCGGCGATCACCCCGCCGAAGGCGGAGACCGGGTCGGTGGCGTGGGCCTTGGCGTGGGCGTCGGCGATCGGGTCCGCGGCGCCCGGGGTGGCCACCGCAACACCGCACGGGTTGGCGTGCTTGATGACGGCCACGGCTGGTTCGCTGAAGTCGAAGGCGGCGCGCAGGGCGGCGTCCGCGTCCACGAAGTTGTTGTAGCTCATCGGCTTGCCGTGCAACTGCTTGGCCTGGGCGATCCCGGCCGGCGCGGCGGCATCGGTGTACAGGACGGCCTGCTGATGCGGGTTTTCCCCGTAGCGCAGCACCGCTTCGCGTTCCAGGGCCACCCCGGCGTAGGCCGGCCACTGGACCTGGCCCTGTTCGTCCTCGTCCAGGAACTGGCTGGCGGTCCAGGAGGCCACGGCGGTGTCGTAGGCGGCGGTGTGGGCGTAGGCCTTGGCAGCCAGGCGCTGGCGGGTCTTCAGGTCGAAGCCCCCGGCCTTGGCGGCGTCGATGACCTGCCCGTAGAAGGAGGGGTCCACCACGATGGAGACCGCAGCGTGGTTCTTCGCGGCTGAACGCACCATGGCCGGACCGCCGATGTCGATCTGCTCGACCACGTCGTCCTGCGCGGCGCCGGAGGCGACGGTCTGCACGAACGGGTACAGGTTGACGACCACCAGGTCGATCGGGTCAATGTCCATGGAGGCCAGGGTGTCCATGTGCTTGCCCACGCGGCGGTCGGCCAGGATGCCGCCGTGGATCCGCGGGTGCAGCGTCTTCACGCGCCCGTCCAGCATTTCCGGGGAACCGGTGACCTGTTCCACCTCGGTGACGGGGATGCCGGCCGCGGCGATGCGCTGGGCCGTTGAACCGGTGGAGACCAGCTGCACCCCTGCCTCATGCAGTCCGGCGGCCAGCTCCTCCAGACCGGTCTTGTCGTAAACGGAAATCAGGGCGCGACGGATCGCTACACGGTCTAGGGCGGTCTTGCTCACGTAAATGGTCTCCCGGGCAGTGCGACATTGTGGTTGCGGCGGCACGGCGGCCGCCGCAACCATTCTAGCCCCGGGGTGCGGTCAACCTTCAGGATGTTTCGGACAGGGTCTGGTCCTGGACGATGTCGGGGAAATGTTCGCTGAGCTGTTCCGGGGTGAGGCACAGCTTCAGCAGTGTCTCGGCGTGGTCGTCGTCGGCCACGTAGGTGACCAGGTCCAGCTTGGTGCGTTCGTTCAGGGCATCACGCAACCCGATGGCCACCCTGACCATGGTGCGGTAGTAGGCGCGGATGGTTTCGCTCCAGCCCTCACGCTGGGCCTGGGTGGCCAGCGCGTCGCTCCAGATTTCGGCGGCCACCTCCTCCACCAGCCCGATGGAGGACCAGTGCCATTCGGTGGGTTCCCACTTGTCCGAATAGAATCCGTCATCGTCGTCGGCTTCCAGGTCCGCTTCCAGCGCCTGCAGCACATCGTCCAGGTCCTGGCCGTCGTGGTCCTCGTCCTCGGCCCCGTGCCCGTCGGTGGAGTCGTCCTCCGTTTCACGGTCCCCGGGTTCGACGCCGGAGTAGTCATCGGCGTCCGCCCGGTCCTCGTATTCCTCGTCCTCGTCCAGGTCTTCGCCGCGCGCCACCAGCAGTTCGCGGGTTTCGGTCAGCCGGTCGCGTTCCAGCGCCTGGATGGAGTTCAACGCCAGCAGGGGCATGTCAATGGACTCGGACTCCTCGCTGCTGACCCCGTGCAGGGCAATCGCGTAGAAGTCCTGGGTCGGGTGTTGTTCCAAAATCTCCGCCGCATGTCGAAGGGCGGACACCCGTAGCGCCTCTTCGAGAGCGGTCCAATCTACTCCCATGTCCAGAGATTACCCCGTTCGGCGGGCCACCGGTAGGCCTTGACGCACCGGGCAATCGGGCGTAGCGATGTGCCCGAAGCCACGGCAGTGTCGGTAGGCTACTACCTGTTGCCTCCGCAGCCGCATCCTCCACCGAAGGACTTTGACCGTGTCTACCATTACCCGCCCCTCCGGCGCCCGCATTGTGCAGGAGCTGCCCTTCAAGTGGTCCGTGCAGGGCTCGATCTTCATCATCGGCGGCCTGGGGTTCATGTTCGACGCCTGGGATGTGACCCTGAACGGCGCACTGATCCCGCTGGTCGCCGCCGAGTGGGGGCTGGAGCGCACCACCGCGGCGCTGCTGGGCACCTCGAACCTGGTGGGGATGGCGATCGGCGCGTTCATCTGGGGCGGGCTGGCGGACCGCTATGGGCGCAAGAAGGCGTTCTCGGCGACCCTGCTGATGTTCTCGGTCTTCACGGTGCTGGGCGCGCTGTCCCCGAACTTCGGGTTCTTTGTGGCGTTCCGCTTCCTGGCCGGTGTGGGCTTGGGCGGCTGCATCCCGGTGGACTATGCGCTGGTGGGCGAGTTCACCCCGGCCCGGCTGCGCGGCAAGGTGCTCACCGCCATGGACGGGTGGTGGCCGGTGGGTGCGGCGCTGTCCTTCTTCATCTCCGGGGCCGTGATTGCCACGACCGAGAACTGGCGGCTGATCCTGGTGGTGATGATCCTGCCGGCGCTGCTGGTCTACTTTGTGCGCCGCCAGGTGCCCGAGTCCCCGCTGTACCTGGCCTCCCGGGGCCGGGAGTCCGAGGCGCGGGCGGTGATTGACGACCTGGTGACCCGCACCGGGGCCAAGGTGCGCGAGTACCGGATCGAGATGCCGGACGCCAAGCCCACACCGTGGTGGCAGCAGGTGGTGGCGCTGTGGCGGTACTCCCCGTCACTGACCGCGACCAGCTGGCTGCTGTTCATCACCATCCTGCTGGTCTACTACCTGGCACTGACCTGGCTGCCCACCATCCTGGCCGAGGCCGGGATGGCCCAGTCCGCGGCCCTGTTCACCACCGCGGTGATGGCGTTGATGGGTCTGCTCGGAGTAGTGATCGCCGCCCTGCTCGTTGAGCGGGTGGGCCGCAAGTGGCTGCTGGGCGTTTCCGCGCCACTCTCCGGCCTGGTGCTGGTGCTGGTGGCCCAGGTGCTTCACGTGCCGGCCGCCGCCATCGGCTGGGTGCTGGTGTTCGGGATGGTGGTGCAGGTGGCGATCCCGGTGCTCTACGCCTATGTCTCGGAGCTGTACCCCACCGAGCTGCGCGCCTCGGGGTTCGGGTGGGCCTCGACCATGTCCCGGCTGGCGGCCGGGTTCGGTCCGCTGCTGTTCGCCGCACTGTGGCCGGTGGTGGGCCTAAGCGCCCTGTTCGCCGGGGCGACCGTGCTGGTGGTGCTGGCCCTGCTGGTCATGGCGCGGGTGGCCCCGGAAACCACGGGCCGCGAGCTTGACTGAACTTCCCGCCCACCTGCCGCAGCACCTGCTGCGGCTGGCCGCGGACGGCGGGGCCGAACCGGTGTGGCGCAACGAGCTGGGTGGGACGACCTTTCGGCTGGCCCCCGCAGGCCGGTGCCTATACCTGAAGTGGCAGCCGCGCCCGCCGGTTGACTGGCAAGATGCGCGGGCGGTGGATTTGGCGGCCGAGGCCCGGCGGCTGCGCTGGGCCCGGATGTATCACCCGGTTCCCCTGGTGCTCGGGCAGGGAGCCACATCCGCCGGATCCTGGCTGCTGACCCAGGCGGTTGCGGGCACCAGCGCCGTGGATGAGCGGTGGCGCACCGAGCCGCGCACCGCCGTCGTCGCGATCGCCCGGGGGTTGCGAAGGCTGCATGAGACCCTGCCGGTCGAGGACTGCCCGTTCACCGGCAGCTGGGCGCAGCCCCACGCGGCACGGCTTCTGGCACCGCGGCAGTTGGTGGTCTGCCACGGGGATCCGTGCGTGCCGAACACGTTGCTGGATTCGTCCGGCGATTTTGCCGCCCACGTGGACCTGGGGCTGCTGGGGGTGGCGGACCGCTGGTCGGACCTGGCGATTGCCAGCTACAGCATCGGCTGGGACATCAACTTCGGCCCCGGCTACGAGGAGCTCTTCTTCAGCGCCTACGGGGTGGCGCCGGATTGGGAGCGCATTGCCGCCTACCGCGCGTTGTGGGACGCGCCGGAATAGCGCGTCCGGGCTACGCCTTGTCGGCGGCCAAATCCGCCAGGGTGGCGATCAGCAGCCGGCGTTCAACCACCTTGATGCGCTCGTGCAGGGATTCCTCGGTGTCCCCGGGCAGCACCTCGACCGCCTCCTGGCGCAGGATCGGGCCGGTGTCCACCCCGGTGTCGGCGATGTGCACGGTGCAGCCGGTCACCTTCACCCCGTACGCCAGGGCGTCACGCACCCCGTGGGCGCCGGGGAAGGACGGCAGCAGTGCCGGGTGGGTGTTGATGTAGGTGCCCTCGAAGGCATTGATGAACTCCTCGTTCACAATGCGCATGAAGCCCGAGGAGATGACGTAGTCCGGGGCGTAGGACAGGCACTTTTCGGTCAGCGCATGGTTCCATTGCGCCCGCTCGGAATAGTCCTTGAAGTTCACCACGAAGGTTTCAATCCCGGCATCCGCGCAGCGTTGCACCCCCAGGGTGCCGTGCTTGTCCGCGCCGACCGCCGCAATTTCCACATTGGGCAGCTCGCCGCTGGCGATCGCGTCGATGACTGCCTGGAGATTCGAACCGGTGCCGGAAACCAAAACCACAATACGCATGGCTTCAATTCTACGGTGGCTGCGCCCGCCGCCTGGCACCGGCAAGGTGGGCGGGCGCAGCAGCGGCCCGCTAGGCGAACACCACCAGCCCGTAGACCACGAACAACGCCAGGTGGGCGGCCCCGTGCACGGCGGTGACCCGCTTCGCCCCGAACCCGGCCACGGTCATCAGCAGGGTCAGCCCAAGCAGCAGCAGGTTTGCCGGGGATTCACCGAGCACGACGCTTTGCCCGGTGAGCATGCCGATGACCAGCACGGCGGGAATCGTGACGCCCACCGTGGAGACCAGCGCGCCGTGGCACAGGTTGCTCACCCGCTGGATTTCCCCGTTCAGGGCGGCGCGCACCGAGGTGATGGATTCGGGCAGGAACACAATCATGGCAATCAGGATCCCGGACAGGGCCACCGGTGCCCCCAGCCGGCCCAGGCCGTCGTCCAGCAGGCTGGCCATGTCATGGGAGAGCAGCACGATCGGCAGCACCGTGATGACCAGCAGTCCCAGCCGCAGCAGCACTTCGGTGCGGTGGGTGGCCAGCAGCTGGCCGATCGGGGTCCGCTGCCCACCGGCCTGGCCCTCGGTTCCGCCAATCCCCAGGCGCTGGATCACCTTGGGGTCCACCTCAATGAAGTCCCCGGACTGCGCCCCCATTTGGCGGTACAGGAAGTAGGCGTACAGCACGACGGTGAGCAGAACCAGTGGGATCTCCTGCGCGGTGGTGTAGCTGCCCCCGGTGCCGATCAGCGCCGGCAGGGCGAACGCCAGGGAGGTGAGCACCACCAGCATCGCCAGGTAGGCCGAGGCACCGGTGCGGTTGGGGGCCATGGCCCCGTGCCGGGTGCCTCCCACCAGCAGGGACAGGCCGATCACCAGGTTCATGATGATCATCGACACCGCCATGACCGAGTCGCGGGCGATCGTCGAATGATCGCCCGGGCCCAGCATGACCGCGGAAATCAGGATGACTTCGATCAGCACGATGGACAGGGTCAGCACCAGCGAACCGTAGGGGTCTCCCAGCCGACGCGCGAGCTGCTCGGCCTCGTGCACCACCCCGAAGGAGCACAGCAGGATGACCGCGACGATGACTGACAGGGCCAGCACCAGCAGCCCGCCGGGCACCGGTGGGGCGAGGAACCGTCCCAGCCCGAGCAGCAGGAAGAAGGTGCCCCAGCCAAGGACGAGCCGGAGGATGGCCACCGGGGTGACGATTGATCGCAACAAGGAAGTGGAACGCAAGGGTTCAGAACCTATTCCATGGGGTCGTCCCCATGTCGAGCGAGCGGACGGGTCGTCCCGACCGGAAAAACGGCAATGTGCCTGCCTTCAGGGTAGAACAGCGGGCTGCGGGGAGCCAATCGGTGGCCCGGCACCGCGTGGTGCTGGCCATGGCCCCAGCCCACCGCCTGGGCTACCGGCCAGCAGGCGGCGCACTGGCGCTCTTGACCCAGGAGGTTGCTTGGGTGGCAGCTCAAGAGTCAGCCGGAAGACACTGGACATCCCTCGGAATGCGTCGGCCACGGCCCTAGACTGGAGCCACCATTCTTCGATTCCCAGGAGGAGCAATGGAAGGCATCGTCCCCGACGACAAGGACTGGACCGTGGTGCTGGATGAAATCTGCACCGAATGCGCCCATGACGTACGCTCGACGACACCGGAGGAAATCGTCGATGAGCTGCCGGACAAGGTGGACCGCTACCTGTTGGCCCTGCACCGTGAGCACGCCCGCGAGCGCACCGATCCCTCCCGATGGAGTGTCCAGGAATACGTGGTGCATGTGGCGGACATGCTGCGGGTGATGGTGCTGCGCTTTAATCTGATGCTGGCCGAAGACGAACCCACGTTCCCGAACTGGGACCAGGATGAGGCGGCCGAGCAGGCCCGGTACAACGAGCTGGATCCGGAGGAGGCGGCCAGCCGGCTGCGTGCCGCCTCGGCGATGTTCATGACCCGGCTGGATGGGATTTCACCGCATGAGTACTCCCGCAAGGGACTGCGTTCAAACGGCGCCGCCTTCACGGTGGCCAGCCTCGCACAATACGCATGGCACGATGTGCTGCACCACTTATGGGACATCAAGGCGTAGCGGCCGCGGTGCCCGGCCCGGCGGAAGAACCTGGCTACCCTTCGAGCACCGGGTCCGTTTCAAACAAGGGCGCAATCAGGTAGCCGATCGCCGTGCCCAACCCGACCTGCAGGGCCAGCCATCCGGCCGAGGCCCACAGGTGCGGGCCCACCTCGGTCAGCCGGCCCACCGCCAGTGAGCCGGAGGACAGCCACGCCCCGGCCAGGCTCAACACCCCGGCAACAATGCCGGTGAACACCGACAGCGCCGCGGTGGAGGTGGCCAGTGAAAGCCAGTGGTAGGGGATGCGGCGGGCGAACCAGTCCTCCAGGTGGTTCTCCCCCACCCGCAGGAAGTACCAGCCGGCTGCCACCCCGGCCAGCACCGGCAGCAGCATGAACAGCCAGAAGTTTCCATGGTCGCCGGAGGGCAGCGCAGCCAGCAGCGGAATCGAGGGCAGCGGTCCCACCGTTGTCTCCAGGGTGGACAGCGTGCTGCCGGTGCCGATGGCGAACCCGCCGCCGCTGATCCAGGACAGCACCCAGAACACGGCATTGGGGATGAACCCCAGCTGCAGCAGGGTCAGCGCAAAGGAACCCACCGCCCCGGGCCGCAGTTCCTGGTACACATTGGCCACGTCCACCCAGTGCGTGCCCACCGCCACGGAAAGCACCACGCCGCTGATGCCCACGGCCGCGACATACCCCACGAAGCCGGCCACGATCACGTGCCAGACGTAGGAGCCGGCCCAGCGCCGGTGCGGGGAGATGCTGGTCAGGTACTTGGCCGTGTCGATTCCGATCAGCCTCCCCCAGGACCCGGCTTCACGCCGGGCACCGATAAGCAGTCCGAAGAACACGATCACCAGCGGCAGCAGCGCCGCGGCCACCACATTGACCGACGCGTAGTCGTTGCTGACCAGGAACCCGGTGGCCAGGCCCACCAGCCCATAGGCGGTGAAGGCGCCCAGCAGGCCCTGCCACAGCTGGTCGGTGTAGGAGGCGCGGGCGATGCGCCGCCCGGCGCGCATGGCGAAGAACAGCGGGATCAGGCTCAAACCCAGCGGAATCAGGGTGAACCACCCGGAGACCGAGCTCGGGTCGGTTTCCGGGCCGAGGTTGTGGATTTGGATCGGCACCCCGTGCACGGCCAGCCAGATCAGTCCACCGAACTGCATGATCGCTTCGAAGGATTCCTCGCTGAAGCCCCCGCTGAAGTAGACCGCGATCAGCGGCACCAGCAGGATGGCAGCGACGAACACCACCGATTGCAGGATCTCAAATACTCCCTGCAGCATCAATGGCATCGGCCAGCCATTGCGCAGGCGCAGCATTACTGCCTTCATGGGTTTCTTTTCGCGGCTCATTAAAAAACAATGTTGCCACCATTGGCGTCGTGCTTTGCTCTGCGACGCGCAATGATGGCAACTGCTGGGGTAGTGCTGAGGTTGACCTGCTCAGTAGCTGGCCGGGGCGTCCGTCGGTCGTTCCTCGCCAAAGGAGGCGGCCAGCGCCTCGCTGGCGCGGGCCAACAGCGCCACGTCGGCCCCGACCCCCACATAGTGGGCCCCGGCGTCGATATAGCGCTGGGCGGTGGACTTGTCGAACGCGTTGACGCCCACGAACTTGCCGGCAGCAAGTCCCGCGTTGATCGACGTGGTGACGGCCTGGACTACGTCCGGGTGGCCCTGCTGGCCGATGACCCCCATGGAGGCGGCCAGGTCCGAGGGCCCGATGAAGATCCCGTCAACACCTTCGGTGCCCACGATCTGTTCCACGTTCTCGACCGCTTCGGCGGATTCGATCTGCACCATCAGCGTCAGGGTTTCCGAGGCACGCTGCAGATAGCCGTCGATGCGGTTCCAGCGGGCCGAGCGGGCCAGCGCCGAACCCACCCCGCGCACCCCGTGCGGAGGGTAATGGCAGGCGGCCACCGCGTTGCGCGCGTCCTCGGCGGTGTGCACCATGGGAATGATCAGTGACTGGACGCCCAGGTCCAGGTACTGCTTGATCAAAACGGCGTCGTTGAACGGCGGACGGACCACCGGAACCACCGGGTAGCTGCGCACCGCCTGCAACTGGGCCAGGATGCTGGACAGGTCGTTGGGTGAATGCTCCGCGTCAATGAACAGCCAGTCAAAGCCGGCTCCGGCGCAGATCTCGGCGTTCAGCGCCGACCCGGAGCACACCCAGATGCCCAGCAACGCCCGGTCCGCGCCGTGCAGCGCGTCCTTGAAGGAGGGATCGGGTTCTACTCGAAATGGCATGTCACGGTTCCCAACGGTCCGTAGTCGGCGAAGACGGTGTCGCCCTGGTACACCCACATCGGGCGGGTGAAGGAGCCGGCGAGGATGATCTCCCCGGCCTGCAGCTTGTCGCCGTGCGGGGCGATCTTGTTGGCCAGCCAGTACACGCCGGCGGCCGGGTGGTTCAGTACGCCGGCTGCGACGCCGGTCTCCTCCACGGTCTGGTTCTTGAACAGGATGCCCGAAACCCACCGCAGGTCCAGGGTGTCCACCTTGACCGGGTTCCCGCCGATCACCATGGCACCCATCGCGGCGTTGTCGCTGATGGTGTCCACAATGGTGCGGCCTTCCATCTCAATGCGCGAGTCGAGGATTTCCAGTGCCGGGATCACGTATTCGGTGGCCTGCAGCACGTCAAAAATGTTCGCATTCGGACCTTCGATGTCCTTGTTCAGCTTGAAGGCCAGTTCCATTTCAATGCGCGGGTGGGTGTAGTCCTCCCACTGCACCGTGCAGCCAGAGTTCAGCACCATGTCATCGAAGATGATCCCGTAATCCGGCTCGGAGATGCCGGTGGCCATCTGCATGGCACGGGAGGTCAACCCGATCTTGCGTCCGGCCAGCACCCGTCCGTTGGCTTCCGAGCGCTGACGCCACAGGTTCTGGACCCGGTAGGAATCCTCCACGGTCATTTCCGGGTAGCGGGCCGTGAGCCGCGGCACCGGGGTGCGCGTGGCACCGGCCTGGACCAGCTCATCGGCGATTGCCGTGATCGTTTCCTCGGATAGCATCGACGGATCAACCTTTCACATTCGATTCGTTGCCCTTACGAGCCGGATCACTTCACGGCTCGTAAGGGGAATGCTATCGAGGATGTCGACGCTTTGGCACATCGTACTTAGATTCCCGGCCCGCCAGGGCGGGCCGGGAAAGCCGATGTTCCTTTAGGAGTTGATGCCCGAACGAACCTGTTCCAGCAGCTGTTCGAAGGGCAGCGACGTCATCTCGTCACGGGACGAGGCGTTCTCGCTGACCCGGGGCGCAATCGAGCGGGTATCTCCCAGATCCAGGTCCGCGCTCAGCCCCTTGCTGCCGGCCAGGGTGGCCACCACTTCGCGGGCCACGCGCTGTTCGCGTTCGGCCAGCGTTCCCGACCCCTGGTCCGCACCCCAGTCCTCCGAGGAGGCGAAGACGGTGGTGGGCAGGATATGGGTGCGCAGATAGGAGAAGATCGGGCGCATCGCGTAGTCGATGGCCAGCTGGTGGCGGGCGCTGCCGGCGGTCGCGGCCAGCACGACCGGCTTGCCTTCCAGCGACTTCGGGTCCAGCACATCAATGAAGGACTTGAACAGGCCCGAGACCGAGGCGGTGAAAACCGGGGAGACGGCGATCAGCACGTCGGCGCCCACCACCGAGTCGATGGCCTGCTGCAGTCGGGGCGGGGCGAAGCCGGTGAGCAGGTTGTTGGTGATGTCCGTGGCGAAGTCGCGCAACTCGATGACGTTTATATCACCCTGCACGCCGGTGACAGCCAGTTCGCGGGCAACGGCGTCCGCCAGCTGGCGGCCCAGCAGTCCGGAGCTGGAGGGGGTGCCCAGTCCCCCGGAAATCACAACAATCGATTCGCTCATCTCATACCCTCCCGTAGTTCATGCGTTTGCATACAAAACATCCTCGTCTGCAAAAACATTCCCGTGGAGTCCAGGGGATGCCCCTCATGCGGTCGCCGTCCGTTCACGGTTTCATCATTGTGACGGTCGCCATGATATTGATACAGTTTGGGGCATGACTACTGAGCAGCAGGGCACCAACCAGCGCGACATTGAACCGGGAGTGCACACCGACTTCCACAACACAATGTCCTACGGCAGCTACTTGGATCTGGAACGGATCCTCTCCGCCCAGCATCCGGTGAGCCAGCCCCAGCATCATGACGAGATGCTGTTCATCATCCAGCATCAAACCAGCGAACTGTGGCTGAAGCTGATGCTGCACGAGCTGATGGAGGCCCGGCGCCTACTGACCCAGGACGAGATCGGCAAGGCGCTGAAGTGCCTGGCCCGCGTGAAGCACATCCAAAAGACCCTCACCGAGCAGTGGTCGGTACTCGCTACCCTGACTCCGCGTGAATACGCCCAGTTCCGCGGGTTCCTTGGCTCCTCCTCCGGCTTCCAGTCCTTCCAGTACCGTGCGGTGGAGTTCATCCTGGGAAATAAGCACGCGGGAATGCTCAAGGTGCATGAGGCCGACCCCAAGGCGCACCAGTTGCTGGAGCAGCTGCTGCATGAGCCCACGCTCTACGATGTGTTCCTGGCCGCGCTCTCGCGCAAGGGGTACGCCATTCCGGCAGAAGTCCTGCACCGCGACGTGACCAAGGCCTGGGAATTCCAGCAAGGGTTGATCCCGGTCTTCAAGGACATTTATGAGTCCGAGGACACCTTGTGGAGCCTCTATCAGGCCTGCGAGGACCTGGTGGACGTGGAGGACAACTTCCAGGCTTGGCGCTTCCGCCATATGCGGGTCGTGCAGCGCACCATCGGCTTCAAGACCGGAACCGGTGGATCATCCGGGGTTGGCTTCCTGAAGCGGGCCCTGGACCTGACCTTCTTCCCCGAGCTCTTCGCGGTGCGCACCGAAATTGGCGCCAGCTAACGCACTGGCCGCGTTCACGCTGGACGACTTTGAATCCCGCAGCGGCAGCGCGACCTCCATCATCCGCACCATCGCCGGCCTGTACCTGCGCCATCACGAGGCCCCGATAGCTCGCGCCACCGTGCTGGAGCTGGCAGTTGCCGCCGGCGTAAGCCAACCGGCGGCCCAAACCGCCCTGTCTCGACTGGTGGACCGGGGGCTGCTGGGCACCAGCGGTGACGGGGCCATCCACGTCACCGCTGGTGCCCAAGCCATGTTTGCCCGCGGCAACCGGCGCATCTTCACCCCGCGGCAGATGAGCGCCCATGATGGGTGGACCCTCGTGACCTACTCCGTGCCCGAATCCCTGCGCCCCCTGCGTCACCAACTGCGCAAGCACTTCGGCCAGCTCGGCGGCGGACAGGTATCGGCCGGGGTATGGATCTTTCCCGAATACCTGCACGATGAGGTCTCGGCCGTGGTTCAGGCCCTGCAAGCCAGGAACCACGTCACGGTGTTCCGCGCCCACACGCCCGACTTTCCCGGCTCAGCGCGCACTGCCGCCGAACAGTGGTGGGACCTGGAGCGGCTGTCACGGCGGCACGAGGACTTCCTGCAGACCGTCTCGACGGTGGACCAGGACCGTAAGCTCACCGACGCCCTGGCCTACCGCCACTATGTCCGGCTCATCGATGCCTGGCGCGCCATTCCCTACCTGGATCCCGGGCTGCCGGCCTACATGTTGCCGGGGACCTGGCCGGGCAGCACCAGCCGGGAGCGATTCCTGAAGTTATCGCGGCGCTTTGCCAACAGCGCCGACGACTATGCCAGGGGGCTCATCATTCAGACCTCCGAAGGTTCCCGGGTGTCCCACACCGGTTCGTCCGCGCCGTAGACCGGTGGAGGCCCGGGATAGTCAACGGTGCGGTGCCTCCTATTAAAAGGAGGTGGCACGTAGGTCAGGGTTCCATACGGGCTCGGCATCGACCGCAGTGGCGCGTCCGGCAGCCGCTCAGCCTTAACCTGCGGCACCGGGGTGTCAATGAGTTCCCGGGCGGTGCGTGCCAGCGCGAAATGGGCCACCCCGCACTGTCCGCTGCGAGTGCGTTCCGTAAGCAGGGCGATGGCCGCTGCCGCCATGCCGTACCCGGTGGCGTAGTCCAGAGCCTGCACGGGCAGGGCGCCGGGCGCACCACCCGGCGCTCGATAAAGTTCTGCAATCCCGGTGGCAGCCTGAACGATGCTGTCAAAACCGCGTCGCCCGAACCAGGGGTTCGCATCTCCCCAGGCATCGAGGGTCACGAGTACCAAGTGCGGGAATCGCTCCCGTAGGCCCTGAACGGATAGCCCATGGCGCTCCAGGGCCCCTGGGCGGTAGCCGAGCAGGACAGCGTCCGCCTTGGTTAAAAGGTCCTCCAGCTGCCTTCGTCCCGCGCGGCTGCCAGCATCCACCGTGGCGCTTCGCTTCCCGAAGCCGGTCTCGATGTGCTGTCCGATGATTTCAGGCAGCTGAGGCGGGTCAATCCGCAAGACACTGGCCCCAAACACGGCTAGCGTGCGGGCAGCCGTAGGGCCAGCCAGGACCCGGGTGAAATCCAGTACGCGAAGGCCGCGCAGAGGGGCATCGCCGGTGGGCGCGGGCTGCCATGATCGCGTTGGGCGCCCAGACGCCATATCGAACTCGACCCAGTCCGGCGTGCTCGGACTGCCGCGCTTGATCATGGCATTCCACTCGTTGCGTGTTCTTACGGTGGCGGCCACTCCCCCGGCATTCACAATTTTTTGCTCGGCCTCTAGCGTCGTCAGTTCCCGCAGAGACTGCTCCACATTGCCATCCGTCCCCAGCCCCAACCCGCGCAGCAGGGCCTGCTCGTGGTGCGGGTAGTTGGCATGCGTCCTGATCCATCCCTCGGCGCAGCGAAAAAACCCGGAATGAGGCGCAAAACCCGGGATGGGCTGGGAATCGACACGAAGCAGCCCGAAGGAGTTGAAGGCCTGCGCCACCCGGTGCGCAGGCGTCGTCAGCCGGTGCGCGCCAGCGCCACAGCACTCAAGGGCCTGCACGCATAATTGGACCGCAGCCAGGGCCAGCCCCTCCACATCCAGGGGCCCGGCCCACCAACGGCGCGGGCCCGGCGGCGCGCTGTGCACGTCAGAAGGCAGCAAACCATGCGCAAGAAACGGTGCATTCAAAGGCGGCAACGCCGCACCAGCGGAACCGGGGACCAATTGAGTGCTGCGCGACATGGAACCATCATGCCCAGGTCGGACAGCAGGTGCACAGTGTTCGCGTGGACTTGCCGTGAACCACCAGCACGGGTATTACGTTGCGCCATAGGGAAAGCTCCGGCAACGCGTGGCTTCGATGGTGTCTAGCCGACTTGCTTCAAAAGGTGACTCTTGCCTCTGCTCGTGTCTTCAGTGGGCAGCGCGCGGATGAGTGCTGTGTTGCCTGTGGGGAACATCGACGGCGTGGCGTGCGCCATGCAGTGGTTGGGCAGTCAGTCAATTCACGCTCGAAGGCATTCTCCGCTCTGCCTACCGTTAAGGTGCGCACCTCTTTAACGTGTTCAGCCCCGGACATTGCCGCATGCGGCAGTGTACGGGGCTGAAGACCAGGTAGGTGATTACTTGGTCGGCACGTTCAGGGTCTGACCCACGAAGATCAGGTCCGGGTTGGACAGCTTGTCGCTGTTCACCGAGAACAGCGAACGCCAGTCGTCCAGACCCAGGTCCTGGGCGATCTTGAACAGGGTGTCGCCAGCCTTGACGGTGTAGTTCTTGCCCGAGTCGGTGGCTTTCACGTTGTATACCGGAGCCTTGGCAACCGGTGCGACGTGCTTGCCGGACTGAGTCTTCACTGCGGTGCGCTCCACCGACTTCAGGGTGGTCTGCTTCTTCGGGGCAGCCTTCTGAGTGGTGTACTTCTTGGCAGTGGTCTTCTGGGTGCTCTGCTGCGGAGCAGCCTTCTTGGTCTGAGCCTTCGGGGTGCCGGTCGGCTTCCCGCTCAGACCCAGCTTGGCCGAGCATGCGGGCCATGCGCCCCAGCCCTGGCCCTGCTGGACCTTGGTGGCAACGCGGATCTGCTCAGCCTTCGAAGCGTTGGCTGCCGAGCCCTTGCCGCCGTAGGCCTTCCAGGTGGAATCCGAGAACTGCAGGCCACCGTAGTAGCCGTTACCGGTGTTGGTCGACCAGTTACCGCTCGATTCGCACTGAGCCAGGGCGTCCCAGGTGCTGGCTGCGGAGGCCGGAACTGCTGCTACGGCCATGGCGCCACCTGCAACGGCGACTGCTGCCAGAGCGGCGGTGCCGCGACGGATGGTCTTCTTGCTCTTCTGCTGGATCATGGTTCTCCAGTGCTCTTCCCACGCGTAGGCTGTCCAAGCCATCCTGGCGCTGCGCCCAGCGTCGCATTTCGACATTACTGAAACGCCTACCGAATGGGCACACGGAAGTTCCGGCGGCGTTTTGCTTTTTCCCATAACACTGCGAGTGTTATCGAAACGTTATCCATGACGATAGCCCACACCCTGACCCCCTTGGCAACTCAGGTTCCTTCCAGAATCGGCGTTTGTTGCAGTCAACCCCATTAAAAAATTTTCAAAAAAAGTTCTTCGAGACACCCCGGAGCACCGAATTTTGGAACCAAAACGTTATTTGGATGGAAGCGAATTTGGGGTGATGCATGCTACAAAATGTGGTATTGGCTGTTCCCTTGCTGGGAGGCTGCCGCACGCTCCCTGCGAGCTCAATGAGGCAACGGAGGGCGATCCGGCAGAGCCTTTGAACCATCCAGAACCCACTAGATAACCGACCCGATCAGCTTCTCAAATCGCATTCGTCATCCGGTAGCCATGACCGCTCTGAGCAGGGCGCTTCCGAGCAGTTTGGGTAGGGTGGAACTGATCAGGGTGCCCGTTGCCCTTGCTGCGCCAAACGAGCCGAGAGGACATCCATGACCAGTAGTGCCAGCCCACGCAAGGCACCGGAAGTCCTGCAGGCATTTTCCCGGGCGGTGCGGGAGTTCTTCCGCAACAATGGGTTGGACTCGGCGGCATCCCTTTCATACTTCATGGTGCTGGCGCTCTTTCCCGGGGTCCTGGCCCTGGTTTCTCTACTCGCACTGGTCGGTGCCAGCCAGGGAGCGACCGAGGCGATCCTGGAGATCCTGCACCAGGCGCTGAACCCGCAGGGCCATGAGCACCTGGGCGACGACGCCCAACAGGTCATGGACATGGCCGAGCAGCTGCTGACCGGCCTGGCGGCCGAAACCTCGGGCACCAGCCTCACCATTTTCCTGGGCATCGCCGGCGCCCTGTGGAGTACCTCCGGCTACGTCAACGCCTTCAGCCGCGCCATGAACCGCCTGTACAAGGTGCAAGAAGGCCGTCCCCAGTGGAAACGCCGCCCCCAGATGCTGGGCATCACCATCCTGATCATGATTGTCATGGTGGTCTCCTTCGCACTGTTGGTCACCTCCGGGCCAGTCGCCCGCGGCATAGGCAACGTGGTGGGGCTGGGAGACCAATTCGCCACCGTACTGAACTGGCTCAAACCACCGACCATGTTTGTCATGGCGCTGTTGGTCCTGGCACTGCTGTACTACTTCACCCCGAACGTGAAGCGCCCCTTTAAATGGTTCTCCACCGGCACCATCAGCGCCCTGGTGGTGCTGGGGTTGTCGGTGGGCGGCTTTTCCTTCTATATCGCCAACTTTGCTTCCTATTCGGCCACCTACGGCGCCATTGGCGGTGTGATCATCCTGGTCGTGGCCTGCTGGATCATCAACATTGCCCTGCTGATGGGCGCGGTCGTGGACGTCGAGTTCTCCCGCCTGTCGCAGTTGCGCAAGGGGGTGGCCGCCGATGAAGAACTGCAGTACCCGGTGCGCGACGACACGCTCTTTGCCCGCCGGGAACTGAGCAACTTCCGCGACCTGGTCCACGCCCAGCAGATTCGGATCCAGCACGGCGGGGACCCCTTGGAGAGCGCGGACGGTTCCATGCTTCCGCAGCACAAGTCGCACCATCGGCTGATTTTCGCGGCCGGGGCAGCCACCGCCGCCTGGCTGGGAATGCGGCATCTCATCAGGAAGCACGAGGCCTCCGCCGATCCGGCCGCCTCCTCAGATCAGCAGGATGAGACTGCGCACCGCTAGCCACAGTCCGCTCCCGGCAAGCGTCAGGATCACCAGCAGCCAGATCCCCGAGAACGTTCCGGTGGACGCCCCGATCAGATAGGCGTCGGATTGGCGCACATCCTGCCGGCGCCAGGTGTGCACGGCCAACAGCTTCAGACAGTCCCGGGCCCCGGCGACCAGCAGGAACCCGGCCAAGAGCAGGGCCACATAGACGAACATGTCCACCGGCGCGAAGAACACGATGCCCAACGCCAGCGCCGCGCTGGCTACGCACACCAGCAGGGCCGCGAGGTTGCGCACGAAAACCAGGGCCAGGCAGAAGAGGATCGCGTAGGCCCCCAGGGCCAGTCCGGGGTAGCCGGCCGCCGTTGCGGCCAGCAGTCCCGCCGAACACCACAGCGGAGCCGGGTAGCCGGCAACGCCCGAGATGATCACCGAGGCCTTGCCGCGTCCCCGGCTGACCACCTCCCCGGAGTGGTCCCAGCCCAGGCGCAGCCCGGTGACAAAGCGGCCGGTGAATAGCGCTAGCACCACGTGCCCGAGCTCGTGAAGCAGCGTGGAGTACATCCCGGTCAGCCGCCAGGCGGGTCGCGGCAACACCAGCAGCGCCACCAGTGCGCCCAGCAACACCCATTGCCAAGGGCTGAGCTGCAGTTCATGCTGCAGGCTTAGCCGCTGCCACATCGCGTTGAGCGTTTCTCCCACACCGCACCTTTCAGCTTTTGATTGGCGCGTCGGGCGGCGCGCCTGCAGTCGAGCTTACGCAACACCGGGCCCGTCGCCCGGATTTCCGTCCTCCCGTGCCGGGTCTCGCGTTACCGGCCCGTGCGGCGAGCGCCCGGGAACCGGAGGGGCTCGGCATAGGATGGCATCAGTACCAACCACCCCGACGCAAGGAGCACCCATGTCGCGTATCGTCTCAACCGCTTTGGCCGTCGGCGGCCTGACCGGAGGGTTCGCCACCGCCCGCAGCACCCGCAACCGCGCCCTGGGCGGAGCCGTGCTGGCGGCCGCCGGCACCGGCGCGTTCCTGATCTGGAAGAAGGATGCCGGCACCGCACGGGCCGTGACCCTGACCGCCGCCTACCTGGGGGCGTTCGGCGGTTCGCATCCGCTGGCCAAGAACATGGGCCCGTGGACCGCGGTCAACACCGTCAGTGCGGCAGTGGCCGCCGCCTCGCTGATCTTCGGCGGGCGCCGGGCCAAGTAGCAGGGGGCCAGTGCCCGAACGCAGGATCCGGCACACCGCAAACGTCGGGGACCGGTGCTAGGTTGACAGGGTAACTTCCAGGTCAACGAAAGGCACCTGTCCCCGTGTTCTTCCTCCAGGACCGTTTCATCTACTCGGCCAGCGACCTGGCCATCGCCGTAAGGTGCGAGTACCAGTCGCTGTACCTGCTGGACATCAAGCTGGGGCTGCGTCCGAAGCCGCACTTTGCCCCCGATGAGATGCTCGAACGCAGCGCGGAGCTCGGCGACGTGCACGAACGGCGGATCCTGGCCGAGCTGGAGGAGAAGTACGGGCCCTACGATGCGGCGGCCCACCGGGGCGTGAAGTCCTTCCCGGATCGTCCGGTGATGACCCATGAGGGATTGTTGGCCGCCCACGAACAGACCCTCGAAGTGTTGCGCAACGGCGCGGACGTGGTCTACCAGGCCACCTTCTATGACGGTTCCTTTGTGGGGTTCGCCGATTTCCTGGTCCGCCAACCCGACGGGTCCTGGGCGGTGTGGGACACCAAACTGGCCCGGCACGCCCGGGTTAGCGCGTTGCTGCAGCTCGGAGCCTACGCCGACCAGCTGCAGACCGAGGGCATCCCGCTCAGCCCGCAGGCAACCCTGGTGCTGGGCGACGGCACCCATTCGGTGCACCGGATCACCGAAATCCTGCCGGTGTTCCGGGCCCAACGGCGCAAATTCCTGGCCTTGACCGAACGTCACCGCCAGTCCGGGAACCCGGTGCTCTGGGATTCGGATGCCATCAAGGTGTGTGGGCGCTGCGATTTCTGTGCCGAGCAGGTCAGCGCCACCGGGGATGTGCTGCAGGTGGCGAACATGTCCATGACCCAGCGGGCCAAGCTGCGCCGTCGCGGAATTCACAGCATCCATCAGCTGGCCGAGGTGGAGGCGGCCCCCGGCACCGCGCTGGGCCGCTACGTCGACCAGGCCCGCATGCAGCTGGGGTTGGCCGAACCCGACGGGCAGGTTGGCGCGGTGTCCTACCGGATCAAGGAAACACAGACCATCAACCGGCTGCCGGCGCCTGATCCCGGAGACATCTTCTTCGACTTCGAGGGCGATCCCATGTACCAGGAGCCCGCCGACGGCAGCTGGGGACTGGAGTACCTGTTCGGGGTAGTGGAAAACGACACCGGCACCCCGGTGTTTCGCCCCTTCTGGGCGCACAACCGCGGCGAGGAGCGCACCGCGTTCCTGCAGTTCATCGACTACGTCACCGCTCGGCGTGAACGCTTCCCCCACATGCGCATTTACCATTACGCCCCGTATGAGAAGTCGGCGCTGCGCAACCTGTCCCAGGTGCACGTGACCGGGGAGGAAGCCATCGACCAGTGGCTGCGCGAGGGGCTGCTGGTGGACCTGTATGAAACGGTACGCAACTCACTGGTGCTCTCCACGCGTTCCTACTCCATCAAGAAGCTTGAACCGCTCTACATGGGCGAGCACCTGCGCTCCGGGGACGTGGTGGATGCCGGGGCCTCGGTGGTCGCGTATGCACACTACATGCAGGCCCGGGATGCCGGGCGCGAGGCCGAGGCCCGTCAGGTGCTTGAGTCCATCGCCGACTACAACGAGTATGACTGCCTGTCCACCCTGCGGCTGCGCGACTGGCTGCTCGGGCTGGTTCCTGCCAGCCCGGTCCAGGCCCCCGCGCCACTGGCCCAGGAGCAGCTGCCGGACTCGACGGCGGAACCCACCGCAGAGGAGGAGCGGCTGCAGCGCTACATCGCCGGGCTGCCGGCTGGGCAGGCGTTGAGCGCGGATGACCGGGCAATTGCCATGGTGGCCGCAGCCACCGGTTACCACCGCCGGGAACGCAAGCAGTTCTGGTGGGAGCACTTCGACCGGCTCGCCGCGCCCATGGAGGACTGGTCCGATACGCGGGGCGTATTCACCGTCGATTCGGTACAGGTGCTGCAGGACTGGCACAAGCCAACCCCGCGTTCACGCACCCTGGCGCGGCACTCCAAGGTCTACGGGACCTTGGCCGAGGGGTCCCTGGTTTCCGAAGGCACCGGCTTCTTCGCCATGTTCGGCGATCCACTGCCCGAGGGCATGGAGGTTGATGAGTCCGTGCGCGGCGGTGCGTTCAACGCCACCGTGCTGGAGGTCGGCGAGGACCACCTGGTGATCCAGGAAAAGTCCACCACCCGGGTCCCCGAATATGGGGCGGTGCCGGTCGCGTTGACCCCTGACCAGCCGCTGCGCACCGCCAGCATTGAACAGGCCCTGGCGCAGGTCGCGAACCAGGTCGGCGCCATGGTCCCGGCGCTGCCGGACACCGCCGGGCTGGACATCCTGCGCCGCCGCCCTCCGCGGCTGAAGAGCTACACTACTCCCCCGCCGCCGGAGGTCGTTGACGGTTCGGCCCAGGTCTATCCGGCCGTGGTGGCCGCGCTATTGGACCTGGACAACTCCTACCTGGCGGTGCAGGGCCCTCCGGGGACCGGCAAGACCTTCGTGGCCTCCCACGTGATCCGCGAGCTGGTGGAGCACGGCTGGAAGATCGGGGTCGTTGCCCAGTCCCACGCGGTCATCGAAAACGTGCTGAACAAGGCGGTGCAGGCAGGGGTTCCGGCGGACCAGGTGGGCAAGAAGCCCAACCACGGCAAGGAGGTTCCCTGGCAGCATACCGGGGCCAACGCCGTCGCCGAACTGCTTGAGCAGGAGGGCGGCTGCCTGGTCGGCGGGACCGCCTGGACCATGACCGGCAAGCAGGTGGCGCCCGGGGCCCTGGACCTGCTGGTGATCGACGAAGCCGGACAGTATTCGCTGGCGAACACGCTGGCGGTGTCCGCGGCGGCCCGCAACCTGCTGCTGCTCGGGGATCCGCAGCAGCTGCCGCAGGTCACGCAGGGCTCCCACCCGCAGCCGGTGGACATTTCGGCGCTGGGCTGGCTTTCGGACGGGCACCCCATCCTGCCCGCCGAGCTGGGCTACTTCCTGGACGCCTCGTGGCGCATGCACCCACAGCTGTGTGAGAAGGTGTCCCGGCTCAGCTACGACGGACAGCTGCAGGCGGCCCCGGCCGCCGGGCAACGGCACCTGACCGGGGCCTGTGCCGGGGTGGAAACCCGTTTCGTTGAGCACCGCGGCAACACCACCAGCAGCGTGGAGGAGGCCCACGAGATCCTGCGGCTGGTGGATGAGCATCTGGGGCTGGAATGGGCCGACGGCCCGCAATCGGCGCCGCGGCCCCTGGAACAGCACGACATCCTGGTGGTGGCCGCCTACAACGCGCAGGTGAACCTGTTGCAGCAGTTGCTGCAGGACAACGGCTACGCCGATGTCCGGGTGGGCACCGTAGACAAGTTCCAGGGCCAGGAGGCCCCGGTGGTGTTGGTCTCCATGGCGTGTTCCAGCGCCGAGGACGCGGCCCGCGGCATCGACTTTCTGCTCAACCGCAACCGGATCAACGTCGCGATCTCCCGCGGCCAATGGCGGGCGGTGATTGTGCGTTCCCCGCGGCTGACCGACTACCTGCCAACCTCGATTCCCAACCTCTCCCAGCTCGGTGCGTTCTTGAGCCTCTAGCACCATAGATCCTCAGCATCCGGATTCCTTCACGGGGAGGAAAGAGGTTGTGGGCTCATCGGGCAAGACTTCAGCGGCCCGCCTGGGCAGACGCGCACTGCCTGACGCAACGGGAAAGACGGGTCACGGTCAGCCGCCGGCACCAACGGAACCAGCGGGCAAGCGGCGTCCTGACCGTCGATGGTGGGCAAAAGACCGTAGCAGCATGGCGGCTGAATCTATTCTGCAGCTGGGCACCGCTCAGAGGGCAGTGCGGGGTCAGTAGGCTGGAGGAATGGAACTGCGCGCAAAGGCCTTACTGTTCGATATTGACGGAACGTTGGTGGATTCGACTCCCGCGGTCGAACGGACCTGGCGGACGTGGGCAGAGCGCTATGGGTTTGATGCGGCCCGTATCCTCGCCCAGAGCCACGGTCGGCGTACCGAGGATGTGGTCTCCATGCTGCTGCCGGCGGATCAGGTCGACGAGGCGTGTGCCGTCCTGCTGGAGATGGAGCTTGCTGACCTGGACGGTGTTGTGGCGCTGCCGGGAGTTTCAAGCATGCTTCAAGGTCTCGTTGCGCAGCGTTGGGGCGTGGTCACCTCGGGTGGCGCGCAGCTCATGCGTGCCCGTTTGACGGCAGCCGGGTTGCCGTCCCCGCAAGTTTTCAGGCTCTTCGCAATTGAGGGTGTAGGGCAGCACTGCCGCTGATCTGATTTCGGGGCGTGTCGCAGGGCAGTAAAAAGTCGAGGTCTTCACAAGAATGGAAGTTCCTACACAACCTTCTTGAAAGACCCCGACGTTGTCCCATACTACCTTTACCGCCCCGGATCTGACCACGTTCTGCCGGCTGGACGAGCTGGGCCTGACAGCCTGCGGTCAGCGGTTGTTGCCTGAACGTGCCGAGATCCTATGCAAGGTCACCGAAGCGGATCCGTGGTGCCGTAACTGCGGGCAGCCGGGAACGCCTCGTGGCACCGTGGTGCGCCGGCTGGCGCATGAGCCAGTCGGCTGGCGGCCGACCACGCTGGTGATCCGGGTGCGCCGGTACCGGTGTGCTGACTGCGGTACTGTGTGGCGTCAGGACACCAGCCAGGCTGCCGAGCCCCGGGCGAAGATTTCTCGTGGCGGGTTGGGTTGGGCGCTGACCGGGATCGTGTGTCAGCACTTGTCCATGGCACGGGTTGCTGAGGGGCTGGGCGTGTCCTGGAATACCGCTAATGACGCGGTGTTGGGTCAGGGGCAACGAGTGCTGATCAACAAGCCTGAACGGTTCAACGCAGTAAAAGTCATTGGGGTGGACGAGCACGTATGGCGCCACACCCGCAGTGGAGGCAAATACGTCACCGTGATCATTGACCTGACCCCGGTCACCGAAGGTGCTGGCCCGGCCCGGCTGCTGGACATGGTCCAAGGCCGCTCCAAGGCCGTGTTCAAGTCCTGGCTCGCGAACCGTCCCAAGAATGGCGGGACGGGATTGAAGTGGTGGCAATGGACGGTTTCAGCGGCTTCAAAACCGCCGCCGCGGAAGAGCTACCGGACGCGGTAGAAGTGATGGATCCCTTCCATGTGGTGCGCTTGGCTTCCGAAGCATTGGATAAGTGCCGTCAGCGGGTGCAGCAAGACACCTGTGGGCACCGTGGCCGCAAGGGTGATCCGCTCTATACGGCACGGCGCACGCTGTTGACCGGGGATGGTTTGCTGACTGAGAAGCAGATTGAACGCCTTGATGCCTTATTTGCTGATCAGCAGCACGAACCGGTGCAATTCACCTGGAACATCTATCAGCGCATCGTGGACGCGTACCGGCAAAAGGAGAAGAGCATCGGCAGGTGGTCGATGGAGCAGGTCATCGAGCTGATCAAAGCAAAAATTCCTACCGGGCTGCCCGAACTGGCGTCCCTGGGCCGCACCCTGAAGCGCCGGGCCGAGGATATCCTGGCTTACTTTGACCGGGCAAGCACCTCGAACGGCCCCACCGAAGCGATCAATGGGAGGTTGGAACACCTGCGCGGCAGCGCTCTGGGGTTCCGGAGCCTAGCGAATTATATTGCCCGTTCGCTCTTGGAATCTGGCGGGTTCAGACCCGTTTTACACCCTGGATTGTGAAGAGCCAGTTTTCATCAGCGCCGAAGACGTGTCGCAGGGCAAACCGGATCCGCAGGGGTACCTGTTGGCGGCACAGCGGCTAGGGGTAGCTCCCTCACAAGCGCTGGTGATCGAAGATGCCCCGGCCGGCATTCATGCCGGAAGGGCGGCCGGAGCCACGGTACTGGCCGTCGCGACCTCCCACGCTGCCCAAGAGCTCTCCGATGCTGATTTCGTGGTGCAAAACCTGGAGCAGGTGCAGGTTCACCGGCAGGACGGGCATCTTGTGCTCCGGGGCAAAGCCCTGGACGTCAGCGGCTGATCCTGCGTTGCCAGCCCATCCCCGCTCCCCGGTGCCCCAGGGTTTGGCCCAAGTTTGGCGCACCACGCAGGGACTCCTGCGGCATAAATCTGCGTTCATGCCGCAACGCCGTGTGCGTCCTGCCGTCTTGGTGACAGCAGGAGGCACACGGGGATGAGGTTGGCTACCGGCGGCTACCGGGCCTTGTCGATGACCTTGTCCACGTCGAAGAAGTGGGAGAGCACCGGACGGTCCCCACGCTTTTCCTTGGCGAACTGCAGGCCGTCAACGTTGACCCGCATCTGCCGCTGGTATTCGTCGGTCTGCTGCATCCAGGCGGTGGTGGTGCCGTCCACCCCGTAGAAGTAGCGGAAGCCGGCGTCCTTGAAGACCTTGTAGCGGGACCCGGAGTACTGGCCCACCTGGGCGATGTCCGAACCGAACGGGTAGATCAGCTGGTCGGTCTTGCCCACCAGCGGCTCCACTTCGTCCTTCCACAGCTTGGTGTCGCGCTTGAGCCGGTCCAGGGAGACCTTTCCGGTGGCGATGTGGCCCCAGGAGTGCGAGGCGAAGACCCAGCCGTTGTCCTTCATCGCCTCGGCCACTTCCTTGGCGGCGGCCTTGTCCTTGTCCATGTTCTTGTTCTCCGGGTACTGGCTGTCGGAGGTGCGGTAGCCGAACAGGCCGTTGTAGCCGGTCATCGCCAGCAACCCGCGCGCCCCGCGGTAGGAGAAGTCGGGGTGTTCCTCCACGAAGTCATCGACCATGGTGCTCACGTCGTAGGCGCCGGTGTGTTCCTTGCCCTCGGCGTCGGTGTAGACGTTGCGCACCTTGCCCTCGTCGGTGACGATGAGCTTGTCGGCGAACCCGTCCCCGTCCATGTACTCGTAGTAGCTCACGTCATCGATGGACAGCACCAGCGGCTTCTTGCCCTTGGGCAGCATGATCTTGCCGTACTTCATCTTCCCGTTCTTGTCGGGCTTGGCGAAGTCGGTCGGGTTGACCAGCACGTAGTCGCGCTCGTAGAGCTGGTCCAGGATCTTGGAGAATTCGTCCTGGGTGACCATGTAGTCCTTGTAGCCCTGGGCTTCCCCGTCCCCGTCGAAGGCGCGGTCGGTGTCGATCACCAGGGAGTGGAAGAACAGGTGCGGGATCTGGTTCGGCTTCTCCCAGGCCACCGTCGCGTCCTTTTCCTCCTGCAGGCCGCTGGCCAGCGAGCTGAGTTCCTCATTGGGTTCGTCCTTGACCAGCTTCATCGCCGCGTCATAGTCGTACCCGTCGGCCAGCCGGTTGACCTCGTCCTTGACCTGTTTGACCCGTTCGGCTTCCTGGGCCTTGGCCTGCTCCTGGCTCTGTTGTTCATCCTGCTGCGATCCGGCGGCCTCCGGGCCGCCGGCAGCGTCGTCTGCCTGGCTGCAGCCGGCCAGCAGCAGGGAGAGAATTGCCACGGATGAGAGCAGCTTGGTTCGGTTCACGGGTTGACAGCCTCCAAAGGTCGGCAGGTTTACGCTTTCCTTGCTTCGACCCTACACAGGCCGGGGCCGGTTCAGAACCGCCGGTGTAACTTTGGACAAGCGTGTTGCCCGAGGTGAACACTCCCCTCCTACTCAGCGCCGGGTGCCCGGGTTGCTTCGGCTGTGGCGCCCACCGCGTGTTGCAGCAGATGAACTAGGATAAACAGGTTAGGCAGGAGACAAGGACGAAGGAAGTTTATGCAGCCCTCGCACCGCGCGAATCGCTTGTGGCACCAGTCCCAGCAGTTCCGCCGGTCCGCCGCCTACCGGCTGATCACCGCCCCGCCGTGGGCGCTGGCGTTTATTCGGGCCGAATTCACCGCCGACCGTCCCCGGGTGTCCCTGGAACTGTTCCACGCCTCCCTGGATTCCTTCCTGCGCCAGGCCCGGGACAGCGAAGAGCAGGTTCCGGCCAGTTCCACGGCCGAGGACTTCGCCGAAGGCTGGGTACGCCAGGGCATCCTGGCCCGGCCGCTGATTGACGGACGCTTCAGCTACGAGCCGTCCGCGGCGACCCTGCGGGTGCTGCGCTTTTTGGACGAGCTGTCCACCGACGACTCGCGGCTGAACTCCTCCCGGCTGAACACGCTGCTGACCTCCCTGGAATCCCTGGCCCATGAGACCGACCCGGACCCGCAGGCCCGCATCCGGGCGCTGGAGGCGGAGATTGCCCAGCGCCAGGCGAAGATCGATGCGCTGCGGGCCGGGCACGACCCGGCGGTGCTTTCCCCGGCCTCGGCCTTGTCGGCCACCCGCTCGGTACTGGATTTGGCCTCCAGCCTGCCCGCCGACTTCCGGCGGATGCGTGACGGGGTGCGCCAGATGCTGCACAGCCTGCGTGAGGGGATCCTGGATGCCTCCACCGCCAAGGGCGTGGCCGTGGGCCAGGTGCTGGAGGCCGACCGGCAGCTGCGCTCCACCGCGGAGGGGGAAACCTTCTCCGGCTTCACCGAATTCCTCGGCTCTCCCGAGGCGCAGCAGCGATTCCGGGCCGCGGTCAACGAGGTGCTTGAACGCGACTTCGTCGATGGCCTGCAGGCCCCCGAACGCCAGATCCTGACCAACCTGCTGCGCGAACTGCGCCGCCAGGCCGCCGAGGTCCACGAATCCTACGGCCGGCTCTCCGAATCGCTGCACGCGTTCGTGCAGTCCGAGGACTACCAGCAGGCGCAGCTGCTGCGCCAGGCGGTGCGTGAAGCGGAACTGGCGATCAGCCGTTCCACGAACCTGAAGCCGCGCAGCGCGCTGGCCCCGTTGGACCTGTACGCCCCGCAGTTCGTGACCCTGCACGGGCTGGGCATCTTTGACCCTTCCGAGCATGTGGCTCCCCCGCCCCTGGCCGAGGCGCCGCAGTTCGACGCCGCGGACATTGTGCGCACCCCCAGCACCGCGAAGGCCGACATGCCCTTCCTGCGCGAGGCGGTGCGCGCCGGGCTGGAGGACGCCGGCAACGCCCCGGTGGCGCTGCACCAGCTGTACACGCGGCTGCCGGCCGAACATCGGCACCTGAACACCATCAGGGCGCTGATCGAGATCGGACGGACCAACGGTGAGGCGCTGAGCCCCGCCGAACTGCACCCGGTCGAATACTTCCAGGTCGATGGCAGCACCCGCACCGCCCTGCTGCCCGCACTGAGCTTTACCAAGGAGCCGCTATGAGCACCAGCACCGTGAACCCCGAAACGATCACCGAGCCCCTGTTCGACGGCGATACCGGTTCCTTCCCGGTGCAGCTGCGCCAGCTGCTGGTCAAGCTGCTGCGCGGGCCCTACCTGGACGGCGCGGTGGACCCGGCCGGCTGGCAGCTGCTGCTGGATCAGCGCGCCGCGATCACCGGGTACGTCTCGGAGATCTTCCTGGGGTTGAGCATCGATCCCGAACGCAAGATCGCGATGCTCAGCCCGGTGGACGTGGATTTGCCGCATTCGGCCCCGATCGCCCCGCGCCGTGGCCTGAAGCGGGACGAGACGCTGCTGGCGCTGCGCCTGCGCCTGCTGCTGGAACAGCATTCGGGCAGCGGCACCGACGCGGTCATTTCCCGCACCGCCATGCACGAGATCCTGGCCGAGCACCGCACCGCCAGCGACCGCGACGACAAGCGCTTCGCCGAGTCCTGCGACGCGGCGATCGGCCGGCTGAACACGCTGCGGCTGATCACCGGCACCGAGCTGGTCGACGAGTACCGCATCTCCCCGGCCCTGGCGATGGCCCTGCCGATCGCCAGCATCCAGGACATCCCCGGCTACATCGCCGCGATCGACAACACCGAGGCGCAGCCGGCGCTGCCCGATCAGCCCGGCGAAGCCCACCAGGGGCAGCTGGCGGAGGATCCTGATGAGCCGCCGCTGCCCGGTGGGGGCGATGCCCGGATCAGCGACGAATCCCAGATGGTTCAGGAGTAGCACCGATGAGCATAGAAATGACCTTGCCGCTGGGCGACACCCTCAACCCGGGCCAGCACCGGCTTTCCCGCATCCAGATCGTGAACTGGGGCACCTTCCACGGCCTGCACACCCTGCAGGTGGACCGGGCCGGGACACTGATCACCGGGCACCCGGGCGTGGGCAAGTCCACGCTCTTTGACGCGATGGGCCACCTGTTCTTCGCCACCCCGAGGCTGAACGAGTCGGCCAACGACGCGGCCACCCGCGAGGATCGGCGCACCACGTTCTCCTACATGCGCGGACGCAAGTTCAAGACCGGCTCGGGCACCGTCTACCAGCGGCCCGGGGCCACCTGGAGCGCGGTCAGCCTGGGCTACGAGGACGGGATGGGCAACACGGTCACCGCCGCGGCGGTCTTCGACCTGCCCGAGGCGGGCCTGGAGAACCAGGTCTCCAAGCACTACCTGCTGTGCGAGGGGCCGCTGGATGTGGCCGAGCTGGAACACCATGGGGCGCGGCGCTTCACCGTCTCCTCGCTGCAGAAGCTGCTGGACCCGGCCGAGGCGTTCGACACCCACAAGGCGTTCGTGGAACGGCTGCGCCGCCGGCTCGGGGTGGAGAACGACAAGGCCTTCGCCCTGCTGCGCACCCTGCAGAATGGGAAGGGCCTGGCCAAGGGCGTGAACCAGTTCTTCCGCCACGAGGTGCTGGAGGAACCGGCCACCCTGAAGGCCGCGGCCGCAGCCGTGGAGGACTTCGCCCACCTGCGCGGCATCTACCGCCAGCTGGACACCGCCCGGCGCCAGCGCGACGTGCTGGCCCAGGTGCCGGCACAGAACCGGCAGTACGCGGCCCTGGCCGAGCAGATCGCCGGGATTGAGCAGCTGGTGAACACCCAGCTGGCCGAGCTGGAGCAGGCCGTGCGCGCCCAGGTGCTGCGCCGGGACCTGCAGGTGCACACCAAGCAGCTCTCCACGCTGCGCGAGCAGGAGGGGCAGCTGCAGGCCCGCAGGGAGGAGCTGGCCGGCCAGCTTGGCCAGCTGCGCCAGCTGCAGGACGACACCGGCGCCCAGGCGCTGATGCTGCTGGAGCGGGAGGCCGATGCGGCGCGCAAGGCGCTGTCCGAAAAGGAGAGCGTGCTGCGTGCCCTGCACGAACAGGTCACCCAGGCCGGGCTGAGCTTTGACTTCAGCGCCACCGGCCTGGATGAGCTGCGCGCCAATGCGGCGCGCACCGTGCAGCAGCTGGACTCGATCACCAAGGACGCGCAGACCGTGGAGTACGAGGCCATGGCCTCGCTGATGAACCTGCGCCAGCGGGCGGCCAACCTGCAAAAGCAGATCGACTCCTACCAGCGGCGCACCAGCAACATCGATGACCGTTCGGTGGCCGCCCGGCGGGCGATCGCCTCGGCCAGCGGTGTGCCCGAGGACCAGCTGCCCTTTGCCGGGGAGCTGATGGACGTGGCGGCCAGCGAGGCGGGCTGGCGCACGGCCGCGGAAAAGGCGCTGCGCACCCTGGCCCGCTCGATCCTGGTCCCCGGGGAGCATTTGGCGGCGGTCACCCACGCCATCGACCAGCTGGACGGGCTGGGCCGGATCCGCTGGGTGGACATGTCCCAAACCCCCAAGCCGGCGGTTGCCGGGGCCTCGGACCTGGTGAGCAAGCTCGAATTCATGTCCACCGCCGCCGGGCACTGGCTGCAGGCCAAGATCACCGCCGACTATCCGCTGGTGTGCGTGGAAAACGATGCCCAGATGCACCGGCACACCAAGGCGATCACCCCGGCCGGCACCCTGAAGTCCGGCACCGGCAGCTTCGAACGCGACACCCGCAGCCTGCCGGTCTCCGAGCACCTGCTGGGGTTCACCAACGAAGCGAAGATCACCGAGCTGCAGGCCAAGCAGGCCCGGCTGCAGGAGCAGATCGCCGACGCGCAGGCCGCCGCCGACCAGCGCAGCGCCGCCAAGGAGCAGGTGCTGGCCAAGGCGCGGGTGCTCCAGGCCCTGAGCGAGGATGATCGCAGCTTCGCCCAGCTGGACACCTCCGCGGCGCTGGAGGCGCTGCGCCGCAGCGAACAGAAGCTCGGGGACGCGCTGAGCCGGTCCGGGGACTCCTCCGGGCTGCGTCAGCAGCTGAAGCAGGCCCAGACCGAATCCGATGAGGTGATCGGCCAGCTGGCCCTGATCCGCTCCCGGATCCAGGAGCTGGAGGCCGAGATCGCCAAGGCGGGCCGGGTGGTGCAGGCCCTGGGCGAGGAGCAGGCCGACGCCCGGCAGCTGCTGGGACAGCTGCCCGAGGGCGTCACCCAGCTGGAACCGGTCAAGACGGTGATCGGTGCGCTGCAGCAGGCCGAGCAGGCCGACCCGGCGCAGCTCACCACCGTCTTCGCCGAGGCCCGGGTGCAGCTGACCGGTGAGCTGGGCACCCTGAACGCCGAACGGGTGGCGGTGGCCAACGAGCTTAGCGACACCTTCAAGCGCTTCGCCCGCGAATTCGGCACCTCCCACGCCCAGACCCACGGCACCGGGGCGCAGGCCGGCGAACACTATGAACGGCTGCACGACCAGATCGTCGCCGAGGGCCTGCCGCACCATGAGGCCCAGTTCCGCGAGTACTTCGCCAACCGCTCCTACGAGCGCTTCAGCGACCTGCTGCAGCTGCTTGACGAGGAACGCAGGATGATCGCCGAACGCATCAAGCCGCTGAACCAGATCCTGGCCGACGTGCCCTTCGAGCACGGGTCGATCCTGCGCTTCGAGGTGGAGCCGGCCATCCCGGCCGAGGCCGGAACGTTCCGCCGCGAACTGAAGCAGGCCCTGAACGAGGCCTACAGCACCCGGGAGGAAAGCACCCTGAAGCGCTCCTACGCCGCGTTGGAGGCGATCGTGGAGGCGCTGGCCGACCCGGGCCGCAGCTCCTGGCGGGCCACCGTGCTGGATGTGCGCCACCACGTGGTGATCCGCTGCGATGAGCACAAGCCCAATGGCGAGGTGGAAACCGGGCTGGAGCCCGGAACCCTCTCCGGGGGTGAGGGCCAGCGCTTCACCTCGTTCGTGATGGGCGCCGCCCTGGCCTACCAGCTGGGCTTCGCCACCGCCGGGTTCACCTCCTACGGCACCGTGATGATCGATGAGGCCTTCATCCAGGCGAACTCGGAATATGCCGCCGCCGGCATCCGGGCCCTGCAGGAGTTCGGCTTCCACCTGGTGCTGGCCGCCCCGGAGGACAAGATCGACTTGAGCAGCCACCTGGGCTCCATCACCGACATCATCAAGCACCCGGGCTCGAACATCTCCGGGTTTGTCACCACCGGGCGCTCCCCGGCGATGGCCACCACCATCGCGCTGCGCGACTAGAAGGGGCGGCGGGCGGCGGCGTTGGTTGCCGCGGCCCCAACCTTGTGGTTAACCAGGTGAAGGGCTGGTCCCACCATCAGGTGGAACCAGCCCTTCACTGTGCCCAGCCCCGGAGGGCTACTCGGTGGCCAGGCCCTCCACCGGGGAGAGCTTCGCGGCCCGGCGGGAGGGGGTCAGCGAGGCCAGCAGCGCGGCGACCAGGCTGACACCCAGCACCAGAGCCAGCTGCAGCCACGGGATGTCGAAGTACACCGTGCCCACGGCCGCCAGGGTGCTGTATGCCCCGAACATGCCGTAGATGACGCCCAGGATCAGGCCCAGCAGGGCGGCCACCCCGCCGATCAGCACCGCCTCCACCGCCAGCATGGAGCGCAGCTGCTTCTTCTTCAGGCCCAGGGCCCGCAGCAGCGAGTTCTCCCGGGTGCGTTCAAGCACCGAGAGGCTGAGCGTGTTGGCCACACCGATCAGCGCGATCAGCACCGCCACTGCCAGCAGGCCGGAGACGATCATCAGCAGCACGTCGATGATCTGGGAGAACATCGCCTTCTCGGTCACCCCGCCGCTGACCAGCGCCTGGTCAACGTTCAGGGTCTTGGAGATCTGCTCCACGATCTGCTTGACCTGGCTGTCGCTGACCGAGTCGTCCAGGCGAACCAGGGCACCGCCCATCACCTCTTCATGCTGCAGCCCGATCCGCTGCGCGGTGTCCTGGGTGATCATGTTCGGCAGGTAGCTGGCCGAGGAGGTGACCAGCTTCAGCTCATGCCCCTTGATGGTGGCCGTGGTGGCCTTGGCGTCCCCGCTGGCCCCGCTGGTGTACACCAGCTCGCCGTCCTGCGGCAGCGGGGCGTTTTGCTGCAGCACATCCTGCAGCGTCGTGGTGTCCACGATGAACAGGTAGGACTCGTCGCTGGTGCCGTTGTCCAGCTCGATCTTCGGTGCCCCGGATTCGTACCGGCTCACCGCCGAGATCCCCTCAATCTGGCGCAGCTGGGTTTCCTGCGCCGGGTTCAGGTCCCCGGACTGGACCATCAGGTCCACCGGGTATTCCTCGGTCAGCCCCTGGTTCAGGGACACCTTCGCGCTTTGCCCGCCCACCATGATCATGGACACCAGGGTCACGCCAATCAGCAGCGCCGTCGCGGTGGCCGTGGTGCGACCGGGGTTGCGCACCGAGTTCAGTGCCGCCAGCTTGCCGGCCACCTTGCCCCCGGAGACCAGGCGCCCGATGCCGTACACCGCGGAGGGCACGAACAGCGAGGCGAGCATCAGGATGCCGGGGAAGGAGAACAATCCGCCCAAAAAGGCGATCGGCAGCGACTTGAGCATCGCCCCGGCCACCAGCCCGGCGATCCCGGCCAGGGCCAGGATGGCGCCAAAGACGATCCGCAGCTTGCCGGCGCGGTTCTTCACACTGGCCGCGTCAAAGGGGCGCAGCGCCGCCAGCGGGGCCAGCTTCATGGCCCGGCGGGCCGGAACCCAGGCGGAGAGCACGGTCATCACGATGCCGATGGCCAACGGCACCAGCAGCACCTTCAGATCCAGCGCCAGGGTGGCGTAGGCCATGTCCGGCACCGTCACCTGCAGCAGCTTGATCAGCCCGGCCATCAGGCCCACCGCGGCGGCCACGCCGAGCAGCGAGGAGACCACGCCGATCAGCAGCGCCTCAATGAGCACCGAGGAGCGGATCTGCCCCCGCTTGGCCCCCAGGGTGCGCAGCAGGGCCAGTTCGCGGGTGCGCTGGGCGATCACCACGGAGAAGGTGTTCATCACCACCAGGCCGGTGACCACCAGGGCCACCAGGGCGAAGATCAGCAGCACCACGGTCAGCTGGTCGGTGCCGCCGGTGAGCTGGGCGACGTCCTCGATGATCTTTTCATCGGCGGTAAGCACCGAGGCGCTCTTCACCGACTGCTCGGCCAGTTCTTCGCGCAGCGCCTGCGCGGCGGCGGAAACGTCACCGGAGGCGTTGACGATCAGCTCATCCAGTTGCGCCTGCTCGCCCATCAAAAATTCAAAGGCGTCTTCGGACACGCCCACCTGCATCATCCCGCCCATGAACGGGTCGGCGCTGGGGGCGCTGAGCCCCACGATGCGCACTTCCTGCAGTCCGTCCTCGCCGCTGACCCCGTCCAGGGCGACGACGTCCCCCAGCGAAAGGCCTTCCTCCTGGGCGCCCTTCTCATCGACG
The DNA here is from genome assembly GCF_005774635.1 of Glutamicibacter sp. V16R2B1. Lineage (NCBI taxonomy): Bacteria > Bacillati > Actinomycetota > Actinomycetes > Micrococcales > Micrococcaceae > Glutamicibacter > Glutamicibacter sp. V16R2B1. The sequence goes on along the minus strand of NZ_VATX01000004.1, from coordinate 5,721 downwards.
GTGATCTCGGTTTCCTTCGTCGGGGCCCGGCCCTCGATCAGGTTCAGCCCGGAGAAGCGGTTCTCGGCGGAGACCGGAACCAGCCAGGCGCCGAACGCGTTCTTGTCGGTGCGCAGGCTGGTGCCGGCCCGCACCGAACCGTAGGCGGTGGACACCTCGGGCAGCTTGCGCACCGAGTTCAGCACGTCCAGGGTCATGGGCTTGTCCGACTCGGTGCCGTAGTCCTCGTTCTTCCAGTCCTGGAAGGCCACCAGGTCGGCGTTGCGGTAGACCTCGCCCACGGAGTTCTTCAATGTGGCCCGGGTGGAGGTGTCCACCGCCAGGCTGGCCCCGAGGAATGCGGTGCCGATGGCCACCGCCAACACCGCGGCGATGTAGCGCCGCGCATAGGTCTTGATATTCGCTAATGCGACGTGAAGCATGATCAGTCCTACTCCGCCAGGTTGGCCAGCGCGTCGGTCACCGAGGCAACGGTCGGCTCGGCCAGCTTGCCCACCAGCTGCCCGTCCTTCATCAACAGCACTTCGTCGGCGTAGGAGGCGGCCACCGGGTCGTGGGTGACCATGATGATGGTCTGGCCCATTTCGCGGGTGGAGGCGCGCAGCAGGGACAGCACTTCGGCGCCGGTGCGCGAATCGAGGTTGCCGGTGGGTTCATCGCCAAAGACCACCTCGGGGCGGGTGAGCAGGGCGCGGGCCACGGCCACACGCTGCTGCTGGCCGCCGGAGAGCTCGTGCGGCTTGTGATCCAGGCGGTCGTTCAGCCCCAGGATCCCCACCACCTGCTCGAACCAGGCCGGGTCGTGCTTCTTGCCGGCCAGCGCCAGCGGCAGCAGGATGTTGTCCCGCGCGGTGATGGTGGGCACCAGGTTGAAGGACTGGAAGACGAAGCCGATCTGTTCGCGGCGCATCTCGGTCAACTGGTCGTCGCTGAGCTGCATCAGGTTCTTGCCGCCGATCAGGATCTGCCCGTCATCGGCGGTGTCCAGCCCGGCCAGGCAATGCATCAGGGTGGACTTGCCGGAGCCGGAGGGGCCCATGATGGCGGTAAAGCGCGAACGCACGAAGGAAACGTCAACGCTCCTCAACGCCTCGACACGGGTCGAGCCGTGCCCGTAGGTCTTGGTCAGGCCCCGGGCCTGCACGGCGAAATCTGTTTCCACAACGGTTTCTTGATTCATAGTCCAAGACTACAAACCCGCATGCCACCAAGGGATCGGCCAAATGAACGGTGTTTGGCGCCACAGTGTCATACCAGGGGTGGAGAGCTGCGCCCACCGGCCGTCGCAGTGCCGCAAGGCACGCGCCCCACACGATCAGCAGTCCACGTGGTATTCGCTCCGGCGATGTGAGGCCGGTTCGATCTGGAAGGTCGAGTGGCTGATGCTCACCTCGAAGTGCTCGGCGACGCATTGCTGCAGCAGGCGCAGCAGCTCGCCGGTGGAGTCCGAGGAGAACATTTCATCGGCCACCACCACGTGGGCGGTGAGCACCGGAAGGTTCGAGGCGATCTGGCTGGCGTGCAGGTCATGCACCGCCAACACCCCGGGCAGCTTCTCCAGGTGCTGGCGCACGTCATGCAGGTCCAGGCCCCGGGGGGTGGATTCGAGCAGGATGTGGGTGGTCTCCCCCAGCAGCTTCAGTGCGCGGGGCACAATCAGCGCGGCAATGAACAGTGCGGCCAGCGAGTCGGCGGTGGCCCAGCCGGTCAGCCAGATGACCACTGCGGCCACAATGACCGCCACCGAACCCAGCGCGTCGTTCAGCACCTCCAGGAACGCGGCGCGCATGTTCAGGTTGTCCTGCCGCCCGGCGAAGATGATCCACATGGAAACCAGGTTGCCCAGCAACCCAATTACGCCAAAGACCAGCAGGCCGGTGGACTGGATCTCGGCCGGTTCAAAGATGCGGCGCACCGCGTCAATGGCCGCATAGATGCCCACCGCCAGCAGCAGCGCCGCCTGCAGCGTCGCGGAGAGCACCTCGGCACGTCGGAAACCCCAGGTGCGCTGGTCGGTGGATTTGCGCATCACCAGGTTGGCGGCGGTCAGCGCCATCAGCAGCCCCAGCGTGTCGGTGAGCATGTGGGCGGCGTCCACCAGCAGCGCCAGCGAGTTGGTCAGCAGCGCCCCGACGACCTCGGCGATCAGGATCGTGGCGGTGATGCCAAACGCCCAGGCCAGGCGTTTGCGGTTCATCTCGGCCAGGCCGTGGTCATGGGAGTGGTCATGGGACACTGTGCAGCGCCTCCTGGTTGGAATTCGGGCCTTCGTGTTCGTCGAGCCAGTGGTGCTCGCCCCGCTCGGCGCGCACCAACGGTCCTGCGTGTTTCAGCAGGGTCTGCAGCCCCGCCTCGTCGTTCAGCGAGTAGAGGCTGGAACGCCCCACCGAACGGGCCTTGACCAGGTTGCCTTCGCGCAGGCACGCCAAATGGGCGCTCACGGTGCTTTGGGCCAGGCCCAGGTGCTCGGTCAGTTCCTTGACCTTGTGCTCCCCGGTCTTCAGGTGTTCCAGGATCATCAGCCGCATCGGGTCGGCCAGGCAGTGGAAGAGGGCCGCGGTGCGTCGGCGGGTCACCGCACCCGCATCTTCATCGGTCACTGACTCTATTATCGCCATATAACGATGATAGCAGGAACGGACGCGAGGGCAAGCGGGGCCAGGCGGCAGTGGCAGGATGGTGGCATGGGAGATTTAATCATCGGGGTCGACGGGCTGGCGCGGCCCCCGTGGGCAGCCAGCAGCGAGCTGCTGCGTGAGTACTACGACACCGAATGGGGCATGCCCATCACCGATGAGCGCGGCCTGTTTGAGCGCCTGAGCCTGGAGGCCTTCCAGTCCGGCCTGTCGTGGGCGATCATCCTGAAGAAGCGGGAGGACTTCCGCCGGGCATTCGCCGGCTTTGACCCCGACGCGGTCGCGGCCTTCGGCCAATCGCAGATTGACCAGCTGCTGCAGGACGCGGGGATCGTGCGCAACCGGCGCAAGATTGAGGCCACCATCAGCAACGCGCGGGCAACCGTCGCCCTGCGCGCCGCCGGCGGATTATCGGAGCTAATTTGGTCACACCGCCCGCAGCACACCCCACAGCCGGCCACCCTGGCCGAGATTCCCACGCAGAGCCCCGAATCGGTGGCGCTGTCCAAGGCGCTGAAACGGGCCGGCTTCAGGTTCGTGGGACCCACCACCATGTTCGCGCTGATGGAGGCCATCGGCATGGTGGACACCCACCTGCTGGGTTCGCACCGCCGCGGCAGTTCCGGAATCTGGCGACAGTGACGCACCGGTTCCGCCTCACCTCCACCGGGGCGCTGGATGTGGCGCATCTGTTCCAGGTGCTGCAGGTGCATTCACTGCCCATTCAGGAAACCCTGGATCCGGCGCAGGGCACGATCACCCGGCTGTTGCGCACGGCCACCGGCTGGCAGCTGACCGAGCTGCGGGTAGATGCCGGCGGCGTCGGGGTGACCACCGAGGCGCCGGCGAGCGCCGAAGCAGGGCTGCGGGACGCCGTGACCCATTGGCTGGGGTTGGCGCAGGACGGCACTGCGGGATTGCGCCGCCTGTCCAGGGATCCATTGCTCAGCGCCTGCGCCCGAAGGCATCCGCACCTGCGCCTGATCAGCTACCCGGATTTCTTTGAGGCCCTGGTGACTACGGTGCTGGGTCAACAGATTTCCACCCGTGCCGCCCGCACGCTGGCGCTGCGGCTTGTCACGGCACTGGGGGTCGAGCACGCGAGCGGGTTCCACGCCTTTCCAGAGGCCGCGAGGGTCGCCGGAACATCGGTTCCCGATTTGGTGTCCATCATCAGGTGCCCCGCCTCCCGGGCGGCAACCTTGCAACGGGTGGCCCAGTGGTACCTGGATTTCGGCCCGTCGATGAAGGCCCCGGCCCCGCAGCTGCGCCAGAGTCTACTGGCCCTGAAGGGAGTCGGCCCGTGGACGGTGGATTATGTGGCGTTGCGCGGGCTGCGCGACCCGCGCGTCTTCTTGGCTTCGGACCTGGTGGTGCGCCGCGCCCTGCAACTGCTGGGCTGGGAGCAGAAGGCGTCCCTGCTGGATTGGGAAAAGGACAACGCGCTGGCGACCGTGCTGCTCTGGAAGGTCGCGGGCGAACTTGGCGCTCTGCCAGGCGCAGGTGCGCTACCGATGTGAGGACGGCCCTGGCTCACCCAGGCAAATCTCACGCAGCCAAAACCCGGACTTAAAACAGAAGAAGCGCATCAAGGCGTGCATGCTTGATGCGCTTCATTCTGCGAATCGGCTGACTGAGCAGGTCAGCCGTTCCCTTTCCCTTTTACTTCAAGCCGGCTAGGCCGACCACCGCCGGGGATTGAGCAAGTCCCGTGACGGCTCTTGGTCGACTCGCATCGACCAAAGTCAGCGCCTCCCCCGACCACACACGGGGAAGGCTCCGCACTAAGCATACGACACCCCACCACAATAACGTCAAGTGCATCTGGCTTAATTTTTCAAAGCTTTTCTTAGGTGTGTCTAATCTAAGAAAAAGCGGCCCGGAGCGGGTGTCGCTCCGAGCCACTGCGGGGCCAGGCCCCTAGAATCTTCCGCCGCTGACGCTATTTTGCCGGCGCCGGCTCCTCGTCAAAGATCTGGCCGATGGCGCTGCGCTTTTCGGCCTGGAATTCATCCTCCACCCGGCCGTAGGCCCAGTACGCGGACAGGGACATCGCCTGGCGCTGCACTTCGCGCTCCCCATGGAAGTACATGCGCAGTTTTTTCATGACCTCACGCTCGCCGTGGCAGAAGATCTGCACCTTGCCCTCGGGCCACGGCACCTGGCGAACCGCCTGTTCAAGGATGGTTGTCTGCGGAGAGAACGGCGCATTGCGGTGCAGCCAGGTGATCTCGATGCCCTTCGGCGCCTGGAACTGTACTTCGTCCTTGGCATCGTTGACCTCGATGATCACCCGCCCAACCATGTCCTCATCCATGGCCTCCAGCGCGCAGGCGATGGCAGGGATCGCGGTTTCGTCCCCGACCAGGAACTGGAAGTCGTACTCCGCGCTGGGCGCATAGCGTCCGCCGGGACCGCTGAAGCAGATCTTGTCACCGACCTGCGCGTCGCGTGCCCACGGCCCGGCCAGCCCCTCGTCCCCGTGGACCACAAAGTCGATGTCCAGTGTCCGGGCCTCGGTGTCCACGTTGCGCACAGTGTAGGTGCGGCGTACCGGCAGATCCTGGGCCGGGAGAATGGCCCGCAGCTCATCAAGGTTGTAGGGCGGCTGCAGCCCCAGCTCGGGCTTGGCGAAGAGGATCTTCACGTAGCGGTCGGTGACCTCCTTGTCCTGGTAGTCGGAAAACCCTGGACCGCCGAAGGTCAGGCGCACCAGGTGCGCGGAGATCTGCTGGCGAGCCACCACTTCGAGCACTACCTGCGGACGCACCGGACGACGACCATCACTCTTGGCCACAAAAACACCCCTTGAACTAATAGGTTAGATATAGCTAGCCTAATTCATTTTTGGGCCCAACGGCATCTAGCTGTTCTTCCCATGGACGTTGTGTACGCGGTCGATGGGTGATTTGCCGCCGATGCCGGTATGGGGTCTGTGATGATTGTACTCATGGAGCCAGGCCGGGTAAGCGGCGGCGCGCTCGGCTTCTGAGCCGTAGTGCCGGGCGTAGGCCCATTCGAACGCGAGAGTGCGGTGGAAGCGCTCGATCTTCCCATTCGTCTGAGGCCACTGCGGTCTGGTGCA
>NZ_VATX01000044.1:0-9403 GCF_005774635.1 Glutamicibacter sp. V16R2B1 | reverse complement strand
CCGGGGCTGCGAATTTCAAGAGCGCCTCGGGGAGCGCGGACGGTATCCGGTTCGTCACCGGGATCCTCGGTGACACCAACGCCAACCACACGGTCCGCATCACCGTGCCCAGCTCGGGCGACCGGTGGATCGCGTTCCACCACGCGAACGTCTGGACGGTCACTGGCGGCGCCCCGACCGTCACCGCCCCGGCCGTCACCGTCAACGCGGCTTCCGCCATCACCGGGGTCACGGCCGCCCTGTCGGGCACGGTCACCCCGAACGGCGCGGCGACGACGTGGGCGTTCCAGTACGGCACCACCGCCAGCTACGGCACCCAGTCCCCGGCCAGCCCCGGCAGCATCCCGATCGGCGCCGGCGTCAACGTCTCCACCAGCCTGTCCGGGCTGACCGCCAGCACGCTTTACCACTGGCGACTGCAGGCCGTGAACAGCGCCGGGACCACGAACTCGGCCGACCAGACGTTCTCGACCACCGCGACGGGTGCGGCGATGGGCCGCATCACCCGCACCGGCACCCAGCTCATGCTGGGCGGCAGGCAGTACCGGTTCGCCGGCATGAACTGGGAACACGCCGTGAGCTGCGGCCCGGCGGGCAGCACCCCGACCGCCGAGCAGGCCGACCGCTACTTCCGCGAACTCAACCCGCGCAGCATGACGCGGATCTTCGTGTTCCCGAACGCGCCGCTGACCCAGTACGACCTGATCGTCCAGGCCGCGCAGGCCAACGGCCAGTACCTGTGCGTGACGCTGTTCAACCATCACGCGGACTGCACCGCCTACCAGGCGTCGTACGGCACCCCGATCAACGCGACCATGCTCGGCCACCTCGACGCGGTCGTCACCCGCCACGCCGGGAACCCGGCAGTGGCGATGTACGAGCCGGCGAACGAGGCGAGCGACTCGAACATCGCCAACTGGTACCAGGCGATGGGCGTGGCGATCAAAGCCCGCGACCCCCAGGCGCTGGTCGGCACGGGTGGTGGCGTCACAGCCGCTGCCGCCGCCGACCTCACCTGGTTCGCGGGCGGCGCCGACCTCGACCTCATCTCCTGCCACGCCACTTACACCCCGTCGGGCGCCGTCACCAGCCGAGCTGCCGCGTTCAACGAGGCCGCGGCCACGGTCAACAAGGCCTGGTACATGGGCGCCCGCGGATTCGCGAACGGCGGCGGCGACCAGGGGCTCACCGTCAACGGCGCCCGGCTCACCGCCGAATACGGCCTCTACCTCGCCGGCACCGGAAACGTCTCCCACTGCGCCGGCTACGCCTACACCGGCTTCGCGCTCGTCCAGTCCAACCCGGCCACCGAGGCGACGTTCGACAACGCCCTCTGGTCTGCCGCGCGGACCTACGACAACACCGCCTGGAACGGGAGCTGACCATGCCCAGCTTGCAGATCGTCCTCCCGGAACCCGGCGAAGATCCGTGGTACGAGAAGCTGGTCAAGGCCATCCTTGACGTCGTCGCCGCCCACAACGGGGTCCTGTCTACCGCCACCCCCCGGCCCCTCGGACCGGTCGGCGTCGCCGGCACCACCGCCGGGCTCGGCGCACCCGCCGACCACGTCCACTCCTACGACGGGCTGGCGACCGCCGCCGACCTGCAGAACGCGGTCATCGGCGCGGGCGGCACCCCACCCACTCGCACCATCACCGCGGGCACCGGCCTGACCGGTGGTGGCGATCTCACCGCCAACCGGACTCTCGGGGTCGTCTTCGGTACCACCGCGGGCACCGTCGCCGAAGGGGACGACGACCGCATCAACGGCGCCGTCCAGGCCGACACCATCGCCGGCGCCGACAGCGCTTGGCCGCTGCTCGTCAAGGTCACCGGCGACCTCGTCAGCCGGCTCGGGTTCCGCGCCGACGGCACCATCGCCATCGGCGACGCCCCCCTGACCATCTCCGGTGTCACCGGAACCAGCACCGTCACTGTCACCACCAGCGTCGACCACAGCTACGGCGACGGCGACCGGGTCACCATCGACGGCGTCTCCGGCATCACCGGCGTCAACGGCACCTGGACGATCACCCGCACCAGTGACACCGCGTTCACCCTCAACGGCGCCACCGGCTCCGGGACCTACACCACCGGCGGCCAGGCGCAGCGGGTCCTCGGCGGCACCGGCTCCAGCCAGGAGGGGGTCGCGAACTTCCTGGCGCCGGACACGACCCGCGACGTGGTCGTCATCCGCGGGCGGGACGGCTCCACCAAGCAGCTGCTGAGTGTTCGTGACTACCAGGGCGCGATCATCTTCTCGGTCGGGCCGACGGGTGGCGCCGGGGTGTACTCCTCCGACCCGCACGACCTTCTCTTCACGACCAACACCACGTTCGGCCGCACGTTCGCCGCCAACTCCCACGGCGGTGTCCGCATCGCCTCCGGAGACCCGGCCGGCGGTGTCGACATCCTCGCCATCGGCAACGCGATCACGCCGCCCACGGCCAGCCCCGACGGCAGCCACCTCGGCGAAGGGGCGTTCACCACCACGGAGGGCGTCGCCGTGTGGGCCGCTGGTGGCCGGCCGGTGCTGCGCACCTCATCCGGGCACGAGGACGACCCGATCTACCACCGCCGCCGGATCACCTACGGCATCCACGCCCACGGCAACAGCACCGCGATGCTCACCGTCGCCACCCCCGCGCCGACCACCGCGGGCACCCTGACCTCCCCGTCGGACGCCACCGGAACGATCATCCAGTACGAGACCGCGGCCAGCACCGACGCCGATGCCGGACTCATCTCCGTCATGGGCCTCAGCCAGGCCCGGCACGCACCACACCTCTACGCCAAGGTCCGCACCTCTTCGGCGGCCGTCACCAGTACCCGCCTCGCCGTCGGCCTGATCAGTGCCGAGATCGCAACCAGCGCGGGGCCCGCGACCACCGGCAGTTACACCACCGCCCAGGGCGCATGGCTGCGCTACGACACCGCCGTCGACAGCACCGCGTTCTGGCGTGCCGTCACCTCCAGCGGCACCAACGCCACTGTCACCACCACCACCGCGGCGATCGCCACCGACACGGCCTACGAGCTGCGCGTCGAGGTCAACGCCGCCGGCACCGCCGTCCGGTTCTGGGTCAACGAGGCGCTCGTCGCCACCCACACCACCGACCTCCCGGGCGCATCCACCCAGCTCGGCTACACCGCGCGCATCCGCACCCTCACCGCCGCGAGCCGGCAGCTGAAGGTCTCCCGCGTGCTCGTCAACCAGACCTGACCAATCAGCAGGGAGCCGTGCCGTGCCGGTGCCCGCAGGAGGAGGAGTAACAGTGAGTAACCACGGAGGGATGAGCCTGCACTGCGTGGCGTTCCGCGTCACCAAGCTCGCCCTGGACGGTTCCACCCCGGCTGACGTCGGGGTCGGAAGTTCGTATGTCAGCGACAAGCTGATGAAGATCGACTTCAACCCGGAGCTGGACGAAGGACCCGAGATCGCCAACCGGGGTGCCAGCGGTCAGATGGTCCAGGTTTTCAAAATGAAGGACCTGCTCAAGCGCATCAACATGTCCGTCGAGATCGGCGCCCTCGACCCGGAGCTGGAATTCCTGCTCTCCGGCGGCACGATCCTCACCTCCAACGCCTCCCCGCTGACCGCCATGGGCGCACTGGGCAGCTCCACCGCCACCACCGGCGGCACCATGACCGCCGCTACCTACGGCTACAAGGTCGCCGCCCGCAGCGCCTACGGCTCCACCATCGCCAGCGCCGAAAAGACGCAGGTCGTCCCCTCGGGCACCTCGACGAACACGGTGACGCTGACGTGGACGACCGTGTCCGGCGCGGCCGGCTACGACGTCTTCGGGCGCACCTCCGGCGGCCCGTGGGGTCTCATCGCGAAGATCGGGCAGGCCGGGTCGCCGACCTGGACCGACACCGGCGGCCTCACCCCGAACGCGGACGTCCTCGCCCCCACCGCCGACACCAGCGGCGTCGCACCCAATGGCTACGCCTACCCGGCCGTGGGTGCGGAGTCCGCCGGCTACGGCGTGTCCATCGAAGCCTGGTCGCGGAACATCGCCGAGCCGGGGAACCCGCAGGGTTATCCCGCTGGGCAGCAGATCGGCGAGGCGCCGTGGATCCGCTGGGTTTTCCCCCGCGTCTTCCTCCAGAAGGGCGACCGGACGTTGGACGGCAACCCGCTCGGCAGCGTGTTCAACGGGTGGGCCGAGGAGAACTCCAGCTGGGGCAACGGGCCGTTCAACGACTGGCTCTACCCCAGCTCCAGGCTGGTCCAGTACGCCTACGAGTCCGACGGTGGCCTGCCCACCGCCGGCGTCGGCCGCATCGCCATCCCGGCGCAGGTCTGAGGCTGACCACCGATGACGCGCCTACCTTTCCCGCAGGACCGGACGGCCTACGCCCCCGGCGGTGGGATCTTCCGCGCCGTGCCGGTAGGTGCGGCCGTCGAAATCCGTCTGGACACCAACCCGGGCGAGCTGCCCCCCATCCCCGGCGACCCGGCCGATGTGCGTCGTCACGACGGCACCGAAGGCCCGATCATCGTCGACTCGGTGTCCCAGATGGCACCGTGGCTGGGCCCCGACCAGGTCGACCCGGACAAGACGCTTCTGGTCCGGGTCAACGGCGGCGTGTGGTGGCGCGTCGAAGCGTGCCTGGCCCCACGGGTGGACGGCCTCGACGCCCGCCTGGTCGACGTCGAGGAGAACGGCGGCGGTGGTGGGGGCAGCGTCCCGACCTCCCGCACCATCACCGCCGGGACGGGGATGACCGGCGGCGGCGACCTGACCGCCAACCGGACTATTGCCGCGAACATCGGCACCACCACGGGCACCGTCGCCGCCGGTGACGACTCCCGCATCACCGGCGCCACCCCGACAAGTCGCACCATCACAGCGGGCACCGGTCTCACCGGCGGTGGCAGCCTCGCCGCCGACCGGACACTGGCCGTCACCTACGGCACCACCAGCGGCACCGCAGCGCAGGGCAACGACAGCCGCATCGTCGGCGCCGAGCAGGCCGCGAACAAGGGTGAGCCGGACGGATACGCCGAGCTTGACGGCTCCGGACTTGTGCCCGCCGCACAGCTGCCCATCGGCACCTCCGCCGGCACCGTCGCCGCCGGCAACGACTCGCGGATCGCGGACACCACCACCGCGATCAATGCGGTCGACGACCGGGTCGACCAGTGCATCGCCGTCGTCTACCACACCGGCAGCGCCTGGCCCGACCGGCCCACCGGCTTCGAATCAGTCGAGTGGCGCGGCCCGGACGCCAGCCGGCCGACCATCGGCGGCACAGGGGCCCGCGACGGCTACGACACGTTCCTGCCGATCTCATGAGCAGGTCGGTGTACGTCGCATCCGGAGGCCTGTGGCGCGGCCTGGCGGGCGCAGCGACGACCGCGACACCGCCGTCCCCGCCGGCAGTCGTCGGTGTCACCCCCGGCGACGGGCAGGTCGTCGTCAACTGGCTGCCACCGCTCAACATCGGCGGCAGTGCGATCACCGGCTATCAGGCGATCGCGGACCCCGGCGCCGTGTCGGCGAGCGTGGGCGGCGGGGTGACGCAGGCCACCATCGGCGGCCTGGTGAACGAGTCGGAGTACACGGTCACGATCCGGGCTACCAACGGGATCGGCCAAGGCCCGGCATCCAGGCCGTCGGCGCCCGTCACCCCAGTGAGCACAGCGCCGGTGGTGCGTCGCGACGCCACGAACACCGGGGTGTTGGGTGTCTACGACTCCGGCCTCGGCCGGAATCTGACCTACGGCGATCTGACCCCGTACACGGGGTCGATCAACCTCACCACGCCCGGGCTGACGTTGTACCGCCAGGACATTGTCCTGACCACCTCGCCACTGATCATCGCCGCGCACAACATCACACTCAGCCAGTGCCGGATCCGCTGGCCCGCAGGCACCAGCGCCCCGAGCGTGATCCGCCGCGCCTACACGATGATCCCCACCGGCACCCAGTTCATCGACTGCGAGATCGACGGGCAGGGAGTACCTCGCACAGCCGGGGTGTACCCGTCCGGCGCCGCACCATCCAGCATCATCACCGCCCTGTGGGGATATTCGTTCCTCCGCTGCAACCTCCACGGCACCACCGACATTTTCCAGCCGTCCGGGAACGCCTCCGGGCAGCCGGTGTACATCCAGGACTCCTACCTGCACCGCCCCGTGCAGATCGTCGGCGCGAACGACACCCAGGTCTCCCACAACGACATGATCCAGGTTGCTGGCACAGGAACAGCCGGCGGCATTTTCATCCAGCGGTCCACGCTCGACGGATACACACCGGAACAGCCAGTCCACTACACGAGTAGCTGTGTCACGTTCGACGGGATCCAGGCTGGTAGCACCGTCAGCAATTTCGTGTTGGAGGACTGCTACGTCAACGGCGCAGGATTCCCCGCGCGACTACGTGCGGCGAACACAACCGCGGTCTACCGGCGGAACCGGTTCGGGCTGAACGTTCAGTTCGGGCCGCGGACCACACCGGTGCCCAGCACGGGCTGGCAGGCCAGCAACGTGTGGGACGTGTCCGGCACCACCGACTACGGCACAGCTGTCCTCGCCGGGCAGGTGATCCCGTGACGATCGCCTGGTCCTGGACCGGCACCGCGGTGGATCACGCCACCGCGCCGTCGCCGGCGTACCCGGCGTCCGGCGTGGCGGCCGGCGATCAGGTGCTCCTCGTCCTGGTCAACAAGCCGGAGACGGCCACGCCCTCGACGCCGTCGGGGTGGACGCAGATCCTTACCGGCACCGGTGGGTCCGGTGCGGCCGGGTCCGACACGGGCCCGGTTCGGATCACCGTGCTCGGGCGGACCGCGACCGGCAGCGAAGCATCCACCACGGTCCCCGTGACCGTCACCTCCGCCAACGGCGTCAGCGCCGTCCTCGTCGGACTGACGAAAACGGCCGTGAACTGGCTCATCGCCTCCGCCGGGGTCGGCTCGGACACGACCGCGAACACCACCCTGACCGCGACGGCACCGTCGACGATCGCTGTCGCGTCCGGTGACTATCTGATCGGGGTCGTCGGGCTCGGCACGGACAGCGTCAACGTCGCTTCCGGCAGCACGACCGTGCCCGGCACCACCATCGGCACCTGGACCGAACGTGTCGACATCGGCCACGCGGCCGGTGGCGACGACCGGCGGATGGCTGTGTACGACGCGGCCGTCACTGCCGGAACATCCTCCGGCGCGGCGACGATCACGTTCACGCTCGGCACCTCCGCACCCGGAGCGGTCGCACTCCTACGGCTACGCGAGTCCAGCAACGCCCCGCCGACCGCCAACGCCGGACCCGACCAGCTCGGCATCGTCGACAGCCCGGTCACCTTGGACGGCACCGGCAGCTCGGACCCTGACGGCACCATCGCCGCCTACGCCTGGACCCAGGTGTCCGGCCCGGCGGTAACCCTGTCGTCGGCGAGCGCCGCACAGCCGACATTCACGCCGACAGCCGTGGGCAGCTACACGTTCGGGCTGATCGTCACCGACAACGGCGGCGACACCTCGCTGCAGGACACGGTCACCATCTCCGTCGTCCTCCCCGGCGGCCGGTATCACGCCAGCGGCGGGTCGTGGACCTGGCGGCAGATCCGCGTCGCCCTGTCAGGGGTGTGGTCCTGATGCCCGTCCCCGCCGGCCCCACCCCGCCCCCGTCGGGCCTGTGCTCCCCATGGGTGGACGCGGCCACCGTCGCCGCCCGGCCCGACATGGCTGACGTCACGATCACCCCGGAGACGCTCGCCGCTGCCTGCGTCGACGCATCCGCGCTGCTCTACATCCTGTCCGGCCGGCAGTACCCCGGTATCTGCACCAGCACCGTCCGGCCCCACAACGGCTCCGGTGGGTGGGGTGGCATCGACCTGCAGCTCTACCCCATCCACACGGTCATCGAGGTCAAGGTCGACGGCGAAACCCTCGGGGCCGGCGACTACCGGCTCGACGACCGGCGGTGGCTCGTCCGCACCGACGGGCTGATCTGGCCCTCCGACCAGTGGCTCCACCTTGCCGACACCGAGGCTGGCACCTGGTCCGTCGCCGCCGTCCACGGCGCCGAACCGCCAGCGCTCGGCGTCTCCGCCGCATCCCGGCTCGCCGCCGAACTCGCCAAGGAACGCACCCCGGGCGCTACCACTGCGCTACCACGCCGGCTCACCAACATCACCCGACAGGGCGTGTCCATGACCCTCGTCGACCCGGCGACCTACCTGGACCAGGGCCGCACCGGCGTCCCCGAGGTCGACCGGTTCATCGCCGCGGTCAACCCGTCCCGGCAGCGGGCCCGGCCCGCCGTGTTCTCACCTGACCTGCCCCGACGGAGGAGGGTCTGATGTCCCTGACATTCCCGGAGTCCTACGGCGAGCTCGAAGTGCTCGCCCACTACGGCGCCACCGCCGACGAGCTGGCCCGCCGCCTCGCCGAACGCGAGCGGATGGGCGAGATGGAACGCTGGCAGCTCGACGTCCAAGCCCGCGCCCATGTCGCCCCGACGATCGACGACCACCGGCAGCGGTGGGGGCGTGACCGGCGTCCGGCCGAGCCTGAGTCGAAAACCCCGCCCACCGTCGACGACAGCGACGACAGCGGCGAGGACGTCGACCTCGACGAGGTACCCCGCGGCGCCATGCCCGACGTCCTCAACTGGGTCGAAGCCTCCCCCGAGCGGGCCCGGGCGGCCATCGCCGTCGAAGAGGCCCGCGACGACCCGCGGACCTCCCTGCTGACCAAGCTGCGGAAGATCGTCGATGGCTGAGCCGTACGCGATGGCCGTCGACCTGATGGACCGGGTCGTCGCCTTCTTCGGCGAGCAGGACGCGGCACTCCCGTCGGTCCGCTACGTGGCACCCGGCGACTCCGGAGCGCTGGCCTTCGACGAAGACCCGAGCGGCGGGGTCCGTGAGGCCGTCATGGTCAACGTCGACTACATCAGCCCCGGCCAGCCCGGAGACGACCAGCAGAACGCCCCCCGCAACCTGTGGCAACCCCAGCGGTTCGCCCAGTTCGCGGTCACGATCCTGCGACGCGCCGCCACCCAAGACGACAGCGGCGTCGCCCCGACGCCCGCCCAGATCCAGGTCGACGGGCAGACGAACCTGCGTGACCTCGACGTGCTGCACCGGGCGCTCGAACACATCCGCAACGGCAGCGCGGGCGCGGGCGGGTGGGCGCCACGCGGCAGCACCGTCACCGTCGGGCGCACCCAGACTGTCGGACCACAGGGCGCCGCCGTCGCCGTCGTCGGCGTCCTCCAGGCGGTGGTGTCCACGTGACCCGCCCGCCCGACCGCACCTACCGGCTGAACGACTCCGCCGAGCTGCAGGTCACCTGGGACAACCAGGCACTGGCCCGCCTCGAACGGTCCCCGCAGGGCATGGTCGTCCGCGAACTGGTGCGCCGCGGGCAGCTGGTGCAGGAC
>NZ_VATX01000043.1:0-3571 GCF_005774635.1 Glutamicibacter sp. V16R2B1 | reverse complement strand
GCGCGGAGCTGCTGGTTCAGCCAGACGAACATCCGGGCGATCTCCTGCGGCGAGGGGATCTCCGGCAGTTCCATCGTCGGGGCGGTCATGCCGACACCTCGTTCTGCGCGGGCAGGGGGCGGACAGGCCACGATGGGTCAATCACCGCGTCGGGCTGCCGCGGGTTTGCCTTCGTCCGCAGGTAGCTCTGGAAGTTCGCTGCCCAGGCCCTTTGCTGAGCCGCCTGCCAGGTCTGCATCTCGGCGAGGGTCATCAGCCGCAGTGCCCGGCCGGTCAGATGGCGGGCCTGCTGCCACACCACCCGGGCTGCAGCCAGCGCATCCTCGTCGGCGGAGTGCGCGCCATCGAGGCGGACGCCGTAGTGCGTGGCGAGGGCTTCGAGCTTGCGGGAGCCCTTACGCCACTTGTCGATCGCCCGGTCGATGACCATCGGGTCAAGGACCGGGCCGATCTGCAGCGGCTCGAAGCTGTGTCGTACCAGCTCCCGCTGGATGATCGTCAAATCGTAGGCTGCGTTCATAGCCACGACTGGGATCGCCGGGTCAGCCCAAGCGGTTTCAATTTCCTCCGCGATCTGGCGGACAACCTCGTAGGCCGGTGCTCCATCCGCGCGGGCCTGCTCGGTGCTGACTCCATGCACAGCCGTGGCCTCGGCCGGGATTTCGACTCCCGGATCGGCCAGCCATGTCTGCCGGCTAAGGACCCCGCTCGGACCGACAGCGATGCAGGCAGCAGTCACGATCCGGGCGGTTTCAGGGTCCTTTCCGGTCGTCTCAAGATCTACGGCGAGTAGCGGACCCTCCCACCAGCGGGCGGTCATCAGAACGGCCCTCCATCCAGCCAGCGCGGATCGGTGTCTCCGCTGGTCAGCCGAGTGCCGATCAGGTCCCAGATACGCCGGTACAGCGGGAACTGCGCCATGTAGTCCGTGGCCGACTCGGGCCCGTCCGCTAGCAGTTCCCGGTCGATTGCTGCTTCTACGTCCTGCCGCGCCTGCGTGCCGGACGGCAACGGATGCTTGATCGCCCGCAGCAGACTGTGTTCCCGGATCTCGGGTGCCTTGCGTTCCAGGTAGCGGCGCACGTTCCTGAGATAGCGCAAGTCCATCTCGTCGAGACGGTGACGGTGTCCGGTCTGGTCGACCCAGACTTCGGTCTGCTCCAACAAGTCGGTGTCGAAGTCGCTCACCGGTCGGCCTCCGTCTGCGCCGCCCAGGCCTCGCCCGTCCAGACCAGGCGCTGCGCGGTGCCACGGATCTCAAGGGCGTCGACGGTCACGTGCCAGCCGTCGCCTGGATTGAGGAGTCCCCGGTGCAGCTGCTCGGCGGCTTCCTCAACGGTGGCGCCGATGCCGATGTGGGATCGGGAGAAGTGCTCGTTGGCAACGGAGATGCCTGGCAGCTGGACCAGCCAAGGCTTCTCCCCGTCGACTTCCAGGTAGGCGAACCGGAGAGGTCCCCGCCTGGCCAGCTCGGCGAGCTGGTGCAGCGAAACCATCGCGGTCGAGGCGCTCACTGGCCTGCTCCCATCTCTGCGGCCATCGCGTCGAACAGGCGACGTGCCCTCTGACGTGCTTCGGGGGAGATCGTGTAGTCGCCGACATAGCCGGTGGCTGTGGCGATCGCCGCGTCCACTGCGTCGTCGGACAGGGCGGCGCTGAACCGCGACGGCGGGCGTGTGTCAGCCCGGTCGGCCCTTTCGGTTTCGGCGAGAGCTGCGGCGGCGATGATCTGCTCGTAGTCGGAGCTGCCAGTCATCTGTTCCAACCAGCCCAGGTCGACGGCGGCCACATCGTTCGAGGTGGCGTCGTCCTTGCGGCGGATCCGCTTCAGCGCGATCTGCAGCAGGGTGCACTTCCACGCCGTGCGGGCGTGGTCAGCTTCCATCTCCTCTGCGATCTCCAGCGTGCGGCGGCGGGCACGGTCAAGGTTGGCCCGCAGGTTGGCGGCCTCCCTGCGGGCCGTCGTCAGGCGGATCGTCCGCTCGATCGCGCCCTCGTCGAGTTCGCTCATGCCGCGGGCCTCTGCTGGGCGCCGAGCGACTTGAGATGCTCGGCGAACTTCTGCAGCAGCGGCACCGTCGCCTCCGGCAGCGACGCGCCACCAGACCACTGCTCGTAGGCCACTGCGAGCGCTGGCACATCCGGCTGACCGTTTGGCTGGGCGAACCCGATTCTGGCGGCGCCCTGGACGATGTACTGCTTCCACCCGATCAGGTCGTTGTCGGCGGGAATCTGCAGAGGGGCGGTGATGGGCGGCTGGACCTGCGGCTGCTGGGCTCCGTTCCGCGCGGCCATCGCGGCGTGGTACTCGCGTGTCTGCCCAAGCTCCTGCCCCGCGGCTGGTACCGGAGCGGCGGGGCGCTGGCCGTTGGCCTGCGCGGCGGCCGGAAGCGGGTACATCTGCGGGGGCTGCTCGGCGGCGCGGTCCTGCTCGCGGCGTTCCCGCAGGATCCGCTGAGCGTCGGTCTCCCGCTCGACGGTCTCCTCCGTGAGGGAGCCGTCCGGGTCCGCCTGGTCCTTCGTGGTGATCTGGAAGGTCTGCGTCAGGAACCACTTGTAGGCGTAGGTCTGCGCCTTCGAAATGTCCTTGTCGCCGGTGTCGACACCTCGACCGATGCCCTTGCCTTCGACGTAGGAACCGTCATCGGCGATCAGCCGGTAGGTGGCCTCGATCCGGACGACGTACTGCATCGCACCGTTCCGGGTCTTACGGTGCTCCTCCGGGGTGACCTCGAAGCCGACTGGGATCGGGGCGAGTCCGGCCGTGACGAGTGCGGCCCGGACCACGGGGAGGATGTCTTCGTACCGCTGGTAGTCGAAGGACTGGCCGCCGTCGCGCATCTTGCCGTTCTTGCGGACGGCCTCGACCTCGGCGAACGCCTTGACAAAGCAGGCCGCCGCTTTGCCCGGGGTGATCGTCAGCTCGCTCATGCGGCCACCGCCGGCGCCTTGACGTTCCAGACGCTGGCGTCCCAGTCCCAGTGGACCGTTCGGCCGTCGGGAAGCGACAGGCTGACGTCGACGGCCAGCTGCTCGAACAGGTCGGCCGCGGCGCTGGTGAGCGTCGTTCCCAGGCCCGAGGCGACGATGCCAGGGATGGTGACCTTCCAGGGCCGGGTGTAGAGCCCCCGGTCAGTGATGGTCACCAGCTTGCCGACCATGGCGGCCAGGTCCCGCAGGGCGTCCAGCTCGGTGCTGATGGTGGGGCTAATGTGGGTCACAGGGACCCCTCTCTCTTCTGGCGAGGTAGGGATGGGTTCCAGGGCGCCCGAGCTGTTACGAGCAGCGAGGGCGCCTGTTTCATGCGGCTTGGCGGATTGGCCGGGGTTCGCCTTTGGGTCGGCGGAACTTGGGTCCGTTGCGGTACGCGGCCACGTCCGTGGGCTTGTACCGGTAGGCGAAGGTTGCGCCTTCCCCGACAGCCCAGGCGATCAGACCCTGGGACGGGTCTGTGACCTGCAGGTCTCTACGAACGCGGTATGTCACACGCTGCCGGGTCCAACCCAAAATTTGGGCAACCTCGACGGTGGTCAACCACTGCTCCTCGACCAGCCCTAGGTGCCGTTCCTGG
>NZ_VATX01000042.1:0-1809 GCF_005774635.1 Glutamicibacter sp. V16R2B1 | reverse complement strand
GATCGGCTGCCCGGCGACGAGTAGCAGGCCGAGACCGCCGCAGCCGAGCAGGATCAGCCCGGCCAGGCTGTGCCCGGCGATCTGCACGGGTGCGGCGGCAGCCATCTGGCCGACCGATCCGCCAGACCGGCGGTGGATCAGATGCGCGGTACCGAACGTGCCGAGGGCAAGGAGCAGCCATCCGACAGCCTTGCGGGTTGGGGTGCGGCCGTTCGCCGGCATGGTGGCGGCCTGCCACATACCGGCGAACGTCAACACGGGGATGACAGCGGCGAACACGCCGATCAGGGTGCGGAGCGCTCCGGCGAGCCCGGCGCCCGGGGGCCCGCCGGAGCGGAACCAGACCGCGACGACGGTGATGACGGTGGCGACGAGCAGTCCGAGGGCGGTGCGGTCCCGCCGCGGATCCACCTCGATGTCGACGCGGCGGGCGCGGCGCAGGGCTTGGCCGAGGTGGGTTGCGGCGGCCTGCCAGCCGCGGGCCCGGCGGGATTCGCCGCGGGGCGGCCGGGTGGGGGCAGTCCAGCCGCCGAAGTGCTGGCCCCCGCTGGGGCGTGTGGTGGGCACAGGTGGTCCTTCCGGGATTTAGAGGAGGCCGACGGCGGCGAGTAGCAGCATGGCGAGGAGGGCGGCTACGACGAACCCGATGACGATCACGGGGTGTCCTTGTCGAGGTCGAGTCCCCGCTTGGCGTTGAACCGTGCGACGGTGTCGGCGTCGTGCTGCTTCACGGTGGCGATGAACCAGCAGGAGCCGCCGATCGCGGTGAGCATCAGGGCGGCGATGAGAACGAACATGAGGGTCTCCTCCAGTGGGGATGTGGTGGTGAGGGGTCTGCTACTCGCCGCGTTCGGCTTCGAGCCACTCAGGTACGGGGGTGTAGTAGCGGGTGCCGTCTTCGTCTTCGAAGTCGAGCCAGCCGGCGTCCATCGCCGGAGCGATGAGGAACTCGCGGACCTTGCCGCGCCGCCAGCCGGTCAACTGCTGGACCTCTTCGTGGGTGGCCCGGCCGGCGGTGCGCAGCAGGTCCTTGAACGCCCGGTCGGCTTCGTCGAACGCCATCTCGCTGCGGCGCCCGGGCAGGTCCCGGATCGGCTCGAAGGTCATGTCCTGGACGATGAGCACCTCGCCATCCACCGTGTCGTCGCTGTCAGGTGCGGCCGGGGTCTCGTCGACCGGCGGATTGGGAGCCTCCGGTCCGGGATGGGCGGTGCCGAGGACTTCCCGCTCGGCCTGCTCCCACTCGGCGTCGATCCGGGTCTGCCTGCCAGCCCACTTGGCGACGATCTCCGCGCGCTCCTCGTCCGGGGTCCAGATGGCGGTGGCCGAAACCTTCCGGGTCTCGCCGTAGGACTCCCCGTAGAAGGTGCCGTGGGCGTCCCTGGGGATCGGCTTGCGGTACTGCTCCTCCAGAAGCGAAGCGCCGCCATCCTGGTCGCGGAACTGGAACCGGTTATGCATGCCGCGTAGCACGTCGTTCCCGAGGGCGTTGAGGCCCATCGCGTACTGGGTGGTGGTGAGGTAGACGACGCCGACGGCACGGTTCTTCTTCGCGGACTGTCCCACGTTGTCGGCGATGTCGATGCCGTAGGGGCTGGAACCGAAAGTGGCCATTTCGTCGACGACGATGAAGAGAATCGGGTCGGTGGCGGAAGGCTGCCACACCCGCCAGCCGTTCTCCCTCATCTTCTTCTCACGGTTCTTCACAATCCGGTTCACGACTTTCGAGTGGTGCAGCACCATCTTCGGGCTGGTTGTGTACCGGAAGAAGCAGCCTTCCCACATTCCGAGGTCACGGCCACCAGCCCC
>NZ_VATX01000041.1:0-2796 GCF_005774635.1 Glutamicibacter sp. V16R2B1 | reverse complement strand
CGTCGTAGTCGACGGTCTTCTGCCTGTCGCCGATCTTCTCGCCGCAGCCAAGGCAGTGATCTTTTCTGGTGGGGCGCCGTGCGTTCTCGGCATGCGTGGCCGCATGGTCGGCGTTCATCGCGAAGCCCAGCTCGGGGGTGGTGTCCCACTCGGAGTACATCGTCAGCAGGTCTGGGTAGACCTGCGCATCCGGGTAGGCCGTGCGGTCGAAGTTGCCCGCGGGGTCGGGGGTCAGCGCGACGATCCGCGCGTGCTGAGCCCGGTAGCCGGTCATGTTCGGCCCGTCGCACATCCGGCCCCACAGTTGAACAACGCCCACGGCGACGTGGTCCGGCTGGGTCTTGTTCCACTGGCTGGTCCAGCCGGGGTCTATGGGCCGTTTCCAGGCGTAGATCCCGCAGACGCAGCCCGGGTCGGGCGCCCGGTGGTTGCCCCCGTCTTTGGCGTGGCAGTTCGCAGTTGCGGTGCTCGTCAGCCATCCACGAGTCCAGAGGGGAAGCCGCGTCTTTATCCACCCGGCCTGCCCGTGGTAGGTGGGGGCGTTGGCCGGCATGAGGATTCCGGCGACGGGGGCGACGGTCCACGTGCGGTAGGCGATGACGCTCACGCTGGCACCGGCTCACGGGCAGGCACCGGCTCGGTGATCGGCTCGGATGGCATGGGGACTGCCCACGGGTCGTCGGCGGGCTCGTCCCACCACTTGTCCGGCTCTCCGATGCGGGCCATCACTCACCCACGTACAGGGACATGACCGGGACGAACCCGTCGGCAGGGTCGTTCGACCAGTCCCACTCGTCGTGGTCCGGGCCGAGTTCACGCAGGCGCCCATATCCGACGTCCAGCCGGCTGGCGGCGTCGTCCCACACCTCGGACTCGGAGCCGAGGAGCGTGTCGTAGGGGTTCTCGCCGGCCAGCTTGGTCAGGGGCCCGTCGATGTAGGCGCGGACCGCGGTGAGGGCGATGTCGGTGTCCCAGTGGTCGCGCAGGACGATGTTGACGAGCAGGTCGTCGGACCACAGGACGAGGACACGGATCGTGTGGCCGTTGACGGTCACCGTGTCGGTCCAGTCGGTGCTGAGAGTGTCTGTGCTCATGATGGTGGTCTCCTCGGGTGGCGCCCCGGGGCGGGATGTTCTCGACCCACCCCGAGGCGGCTGGTGATGCTGCTGGTCAGGCGGCTGGTTGCCGTTCGCGGAACCCGGGGCAGCCGCATGGTTCGACGCCGTGCTGCCCGTCGCAGCCCTCCTTGCCGTTCTCCTCCTCCCAGTGCAGGCCCTCCGAGCAGCGGCAGCGGGTGCACCTGACGGGCGGTTCCCACTCGGGTTCGGGTTCGACGGCGTCGAGGAACAGCGGCCTGCTGGCGGCTGTGGAGGTCTCAGGCGGCATCGGCATCGAGCAGCACCTCCCCGGTCTTCTTGTCGAACGGAAGGCCGTACTCGACTGCCCAGTCCCACAGAAGTTCGTGGATGGTGCTGCCGTCCTCGAAGGCGTTCCAGATGTCGAGGGCCACTTCTTCGGCGGCGGCCGGGTTGGTGGTCTGGTAGGTGCGCAGCAGGGTGATCTCGGCGAAGCGGGCGAGGAGGGCGTTGGTGTGGTTCATGTAGATCGCCAAACCGTCCGGGTCGTTCTTGTTGGCCCGGGTGATCGCATCTCGGTAGGTGTGCAGGTCGTGCATTGCGGAGGCGGTCAGGTACTGGGCAAGCCGGTCAGCGGTGACCTGCCGTTCGTCCGTGGGCCAGGTGAACGGCGCGTAGTCGGGTGGGGCGTCGGGCATGCCGGGCAGGGCGGTCGGCTCGGTGGCCATCGGATGCTCCTTCATCTGGCGGGGTTGGCACGTTCGCGGAGTTCCTGCTGCCGGGCCTCATGGCCGCCGGGCAGGCCACGGCCGCAGTCCGGGCAGAAGCTGGCGTCTTCGGCGGCGAACCATGCCCAGCTCGCCGCGTAGGCGTCGGGGATGAACCGGCCATCGAAGTCGCAGCGGGCCGGCAACTGCCGGGTCACGCTGCAGCTCCTGTGGGGATGTCGACGCCGATCGACGTGATCGCGGGGCTTGCCACGGCCTTGACGGTGGGGATCGGCACGCCGTTGCCGATCATCCGGGCGTGGTCTTTCTGGTTGCCGGCGAACCGGTAGTGGTCGGGGACGCCTTGCAGGCGGCGCTGCTCCGCGATGGAGATCATCCGGTAGTGGCAGTCAGCGAGCGTGGCGTCCGGTGATGGCCAGGTCAGCAGGGCGTGCCGGTCGGTGGTGGTCAGGGTGCGGACCGGGGCGAGGATCGGCCAGCCTTTTTCGTCGTCGTCGCTGTAGTAGGAGACGACCAGCGCATCCGCCTGCTCGGTCCCGGGGCGTGGGGTGAACCGCGGGTGGGTGCGCTGGCCGTGCGGCCCCCATGCGGCGAACGCTCGTGCGGCGCGGGCCGTGGACTTCGAGGCCAGCCGTGACGGGCTGCCGATCAGACGGCCGGGATGGTCGACGTCCAGCAGTTCGGCTGCGGTCGGTGCATATGGGGCGACGAGCCCGCGGCAGTGTGGGCACCTGTAGTCGTACCTCTCGCCCCACTTCCCGGTTGTGCGTGCCGGGTCGCGCCACACCTGCACCGCGTCGATGTCACCGCAGCGGGCGCACGGTGCCGGAGGGCAGAAGTCGACGTCTGGTGTCGGGGTGCCGTTCGGGGTGGCGAGGATGTAGGAGCGGTGCCGGTCCTGCCCGGTTTCGAACGCCGAGGTGCGGGAGACGACGGTGAGCTGGTAGCCGAGGTCGCGCATCGCCATCTGCCAGGCGGGCCACAGCACCCAG
>NZ_VATX01000040.1:0-1584 GCF_005774635.1 Glutamicibacter sp. V16R2B1 | reverse complement strand
GTCATACCGCGATCGTGGCCCGTCGGCCGCCGGATGAGGAGAGGACTCTCAGGGCGACGATCGTCGCGTCGGCTGCGCGCACACTGAGGGGATGGACGAACTCGGAAGCTGCCTGCGCGCCTGGCGGGACCGGCTGGAGCCCGCAGCGGCCGGCCTGCCCGCGGGCGGCCATCGCCGGGCGCCGGGCCTGCGCCGCGAGGAGGTCGCGCGCCTGGCCGGAGTGTCGGTCGACTACCTGGCCCGGCTCGAGCAGGGACGGGCGACCACGCCGTCGCCGTCGGTGCTGGCCGCGCTCGCCCGCACGCTGCGGCTGACCGAATCCGAACGCGACTACCTGTTTCGACTCGCCGACCAGGCGCCGCCGACGCCCGGGCAGATCGAGCGCCACCTCACGCCCGGGGTGCGGCGGGTCCTCGACCGCATGCCGGACGCCGCGGTCCTCGTGACCGACGCGGCCTGGCAGTTGATCGACTCCAACGAGCTGGCGGTCGCGCTGCTGGGCGACCTGCGCGGTCTGCCCCATCGCGAGCGCAATCTCGCCTGGCGGGCGTTCGCCGGTCTGGAGTCGCGCGTCGACCAGGACGCGGCGGCACGGGCGCGTGAGCACGAGGAGATCGCCGCCGAGCTGCGCGAAGCCTTCGGCAGGCATCCGCACGACGCTGCGCTGCGGCGTCTCATCGACGACCTGCACGGTCTGAGCGCCGAGTTCGGCGCGCTGTGGGCGTCACAGCCCCCGCGGCCGTGCACCGCGGGGAGCAGGACCGTCGTGCACCCGCAGGTCGGGCCGATCACCCTCGACTGCGACGTGCTTGCCGTCCGTGGCAGCGACGTGCGCATCATGGTCCTCTCGGCAGGTCCCGACTCGGCCGCGGCGGAGGCCCTCCGCCTCGTTCAGACGATCGGCCTCCAGGACCTCGCCTCCCCGGACCCGACGTCATCGGCGGGCGATCTGCAGCCGAGTTCCTCGTAGCGACGTAGGTCCACACGGCGGCCCCGTGCCGGTGATCAGTGCACAGAAGGCAGCGCGTTGCCGTCAGGTGGTGATGATGGAGACGCCTGCGGTGCCTGGTGCGCCGTAGAGCTGGGCGTAGCCCACGCGGGGGGTGCCGGGGACCTGCCGGTCGCCGGCCTGCCCGCGTAGCTGCAGGACGAGTTCGTGGATCTGGCGCAGGCCGGAGGCGCCGACCGGTTCACCGTTGGCGATGAGCCCGCCGTCGGTGTTGACGGGCAGCCGCCCACCGATCTCGGTCGCGCCTTCGGCGAGGAGTTTCTCCTGGTCGCCGTCCGCGCAGAAACCGTTCTCCGCCATGTGCATGATCTCGGCCCCGGAGTCGGTGTCCTGGATCTGGATGACATCGACGTCGCCGGGGCCGATCCCCGCTGTCTCGTACGCGGCCCGGGAGGCGTACACCGTGGGGGCGTCGGCGGGTTCCACCGCAGCCCAGGAGCTGTGTACCTCGTGTGCACCGTAGCTGCGGGTACGCAGGACGCTCGCGCGCAGGTAAAGGGGCGTGGAGGTGAAACGGCGCGCGATGTCGGCCCGGCACAGAATCACCGCGGCCGCACCCTCGTCCGGGCTGCAGA
>NZ_VATX01000039.1:0-1434 GCF_005774635.1 Glutamicibacter sp. V16R2B1 | reverse complement strand
GGCGGTGCCGGCCTCCTCAACATCTACGACGCAAGCCACAAGCAGTCCATGTTCGACTTCTTCCAGTCTAGCCGCAAGGTAAAAACCCCCAAGGGCTGGCTTATCCCAGCATTGCCGCGCTTCTGGAAGGAAGCGCCGGATCTGCGCGAATCACGATCGTTCCTGCTCTCGTGGCTCTCCGGGTACTTTGCAGCGGACGGTCACGTCACAGTTAATGGCGGCTGCAGCATTAGTAGCGCCTCGCTCGCCTCGGTCGAGGCGGTCCGGTCGATCTGTGCGATCGTCGGAATCGGCTACTCGCCGATATCCACGAAACTCCGTGTCGGATTCGGGACCGAACCCACAGAACTCCACAAGGTAAGCATTTCCCTGCGAGACCTCCCCGAATGGTTCTTCCTGCTCCCTCACCACGTCGAACGGGCGCGGAACGCCCTCCTCAAGAAAGCTAGGGAAAGATTCGACTGGGTTGTCGAGGAAGTTTCTTTGACAGATCGAGTCGAAGAAGTCTTCTGTGCTGTCGTCCCAGGGATCGAAGCGTTTGCGCTGGCCGATGGCCTCATGACCATGAACTGCCCCCATGTCACCAACTGCCGTGGCGACGAGCCGGACCCGGCGACCCCCACCGATGAGGACTTGGCGGTTGCCCAGGAGTACCTCGCCGCGTGGAACCAGAAGCGGGAAGCCGAGTCGATCCTCGACGAACTGAAGCCCCGGTTCGCAGGCCGCCCCCGGATCCCGGTCGGTGACCGGGAGATCGGCTGGGTGGGCGGCAACACCAAATCGGAGACGGTGGCCGACGTTGACGCCGCGTTGGAGGCATACCAGATGCTGGTCGGCCCGCTGCCAACACGAACCGAGCAGGTCGTCGACGTGACTGCGGCGTTGGAAGCGTACCGGCTCCTCGCCGGGCCGCTGCCGGTCAAGACGGTCACCTCGACCACCACCCGCTCCCTGAAGGTGTTCCCCGCGTCGAAGAAGAGGAAGGCGGCCCCCGATGCGTGACCTCACTGCCTTCTCCGAGCACGACCAGCTGGAGTTGGTGCGCTTCGACCGTCTCTACAGCCTGCGCGGCTTCGACCGCGCGGCCCGGATCGACCGGCCCAACTTCGAAGACCGGATCCTGTCCGCGAACGCCGCCACCGAGGACGGCCTGCACCGGCTGATGCTCGACCTGTCACCCGCGCTGGAAGTCTGGTGGGACGAGCACATCGTGGACGGCGAGCAGCTACTGGCCGCCCATCTGAAGGGCCGCGGCGGTGCGGCATGACCGCCGCACCCGTCCTGCCGCCGGACCGGATCCCGTTCCTTTGGGGCCTCGGTCTGGAACCAGCCCCGCGGCTGAAGGTCGGCGCTGCACGCTGGCAGCAGCTCCCCTCCGCCGAGAAACTGCTGCTCGCTGAGACCGAGGCCGGCTGGACCCGCTGGGTTCTCGAC
>NZ_VATX01000038.1:0-14746 GCF_005774635.1 Glutamicibacter sp. V16R2B1 | reverse complement strand
GAAGGTTGGCTCCGGCCGGGGTTCGGACCCACCACGGTGCGCCCCGGCCGGAGGAACAGCCCCGTCAGCGCAGGCGGAGGGAACCTGCGCCGACGGGAGATGGGAGGGCGACCGGCTGGCGGATGCGGCCAGATCGCGGATGGTGCGGTTCGCGTCGCGAAGGGCGGCACGGTGGATGCGGAGCTGGTCGACGAGGCAGAGCACATCTGTGGTGGTGATGGTGCCGTCGGTGGCGTGTTGTTCGATCAGCGCCAGGTCGAAGTCCTGCGGGGCGAGTTCAAGCACGGCAGATCCCTCCGCGGATGGTGGAGCCGCACAGGCCGCAGGTGCCGGACTGTCGGCCAGTGAGCTGCTCGAAGCGGTGCGGCTGGTCCTTGTGGGTCATCGCCGGTCCTGTCAGGTGATCTGGCCGGTGAGGACGGCCAGGACGATGAGGCCGCCGGCGGCGGCGAGGAGCTGGAGGCCGCGGCGGACGAGGCTGAACTTGCGGGCCACGACCCGGGCGACCCGGGCCGCTTCCTCTTCGGCGGCGGTGATCGCGGTGGGGGTGGCGTCGAATGCCGCGGCGAGGGTTCCGGCGGTGCTGGCCGCGAGGACATGCCAGGCGTTGAACACCGCGCCGGGCACACCGCGGCTGTTGGCGGGCTGGGGGTAGATGACCGCGCCGAGGGTGACCGCGGATGCCATCCCGGCGGCGATCCCACCCCACCAGATGACCTGTCCGACGGCGGGCAGGGCGGCGGCGGTGTTCGAGGTGACGGCGAGGAGCAGGCCGCCGGATGCCACCCCGAACGCGATGGCGGTCTGGGCGTCACCGCGGCCGGCTTCCCCGCGCATCTCGGCGATCCGGTCGGTTCGGACCTTCATCCGCTGGTCGGTGTCGAGGTCAGGCATCGGTGACCTCAACCCAGGCTGTGGTGGTCGTGACCGTGGTGACCTGTCGGCGCCAGAGGCGTTCGCCGGGCGGAAGGGGGGCGAGGCCGGACACGATGCCGTTGGCGACGGAACGCCCGCCGAGGTGGTCGAGGATGATCGGCGCGCTCGCCGTACGGGTGATCACATACTCGTCGTGGATGTTCGTGTCGGCCCCTGCGGGGGCGGACAGGTCGACATCAGGGGTCAGACGGTCAGGCACGGGGGGCGTCCTCGGGAAGCCGGGCGCCGGGGGCGTTGTAGCGGCGCTCCTGCTCGACGACGAGATGTGGGAACGCGGCCCGGAGATGGGCGAGGTTGTCGCTGTCGGCGCGCATCGCAGCGGCCATGATCAGGGCGTCGAAGGGGAGGCCTGCGGCGATCCGTCGGGCTTCCTCGTAGTCGTGCAGAGACATGGGTGTGGTCACCTTCTGAAAGGGATGGTCTGGTCGTCGGGCTGGTCGTCGCCTTGGCCGAGGTCGTCCCACAGCCACGACCGCTGCCACCCCCGCCGTGCCGCATAGGAACGCGCCTGGTCCGAAGGGCCTGGGCGAAACGCGCACTCGTCAGCCAATGCCTTCATGCGCGCAGCGAAGTCGACGCTCACGCGGCTGCGGCCCGTCTTGACGTTCGAGTTGCCTTTCAGGCCGAGCATCTGGCAGATATTCCGCTGGCTGTACCCGTTGGCTGCCATGCCTCGGACGAGTCTCCACGTGGCTGAGGCGTCTACCGATGCCGGCGCTGGGGTTTGGATAGCGAGGATGGCATCGGCGATGTCGCGGCGTATCCGTCGTTGCTGGTAGACCCGCTCGACGGTTGCGACTGGCAGGCCTGCCGTGGTTTCGATTCTGTTGATGGTCATACCGGCGGCGGTCAGCTGGTCGACGTGTTCCCGGACGGGGGTGATGTCGACGAGATTGGTGTGGGGGCGGCCGTAGCCGATGTGCTTGTAGCGAAGGCGGGCATATTCGTTTGCCGCGTCTTTGCAGAGTTTGCAGGAGCAGTGTTTCCGACCGTACGGGGTGCCGTGTTTGATGGGTCGGGTTGTCACTGCTTTTCCTTCCTGCGGTCTGGTGGTGTGGTCTTTCTTCGGCCGGCTGGGGGCGCCCCGGGCGGCGGTGTCGTCTTCACGCCGCCCGGGGCGGTCGGGTGGGTGGGGGGCTGGTGTCGACCGGCTATGCCGCCGTACGCGGGTGCTGCGGTGGTCCCGCAGCAGACGGCCATCCACCAGCCCCCACCCGGTCAGGAGGTCGCCGGCTCGGCGGCGGGGACGGGCTGCCACTCGGTGGTCGTGACCATCCGCGTCACCTCGACCGGCCGAACCTCAACCGCCGAGATGACGTCCTGGTAGAGCCAGCGGTCGCAGTCCTGCATCTCGGTCAGACCGACCTGGTAGGTGACCCGCCAGTGGGTGCCGTCGTGCTTGAAGACGGCGGTCCGCGTCTCGTTCCAGCGGCCGGAGTCGACGTGCTCGGTGTGGACGGTGTCGTCGGAGTACGGGATGTCGAGGTCGAAGAGCTCGTCGCGGGTGAAGGTGCGGGTGTTGGCCATCGGTGCTGCCTCTCGCTGCTGGTGGGTGGTCTGGTGGGCGGGGCGCCACGGGGACACGACGCCCCGCCCGGCTGGTGGACCGCTCAGTCGTGGGAGTAGTCCTCGACGGTGAAGCCGTCGGCACGCGCGATGACCCTCGCCGGGTCGCCGAACGCCTTCAGGAACACGTCCTCGTAGGAGCCGAGGTCGCCTTCCAGCGCCTTCAGCGCGCGGTGGACGTCGGCCATGGTGGGCGCGTCGCGAAGGTCCCAGACCTCGTAGACGGAAAGCTCGTTACCCTTGTCATCCTCAATCGACTCGTACGGCGATGACGCGCCCTCCGGGGCCGGGTCGAGGGCCACGCCGTCGAGGTGAATGCCGAATGTGCACGGGTCGCCGTCGTTGAAGTACGGGGTGTACTGGTGCCACACCACGGCCTTCACGCCGGGGAGGCCGAGCAAGCGGTCGAGGGCCTTCTTGAAGTCCTCGGCGGTCTTCTGCGCCCCGCGCGGCTCGGTGTAGCGGGACACCTCGCCCTTGATCGGCAGGCCGGCGAAGGTGGTGGTGTCGGTGCTCATGGCGCTCCTACGAAATCGGTCATGGTGACGGTGCGGCGCCGCGCGCCGCCCATCCACGGCTGAAGGGTCATGTGCTGCAGGTAGTCCTCGATCGTGGGAATCCGACCGAGGTCTTCGAGTACGTGCTGTTCAGCGATCAGCCGGACGGGAACCGGCACCTCGCCGTGCTTGCGGGGGACGGTGAGGGTGGGGCCGAACATGCGGCCGGCGAGGTAGATGCCCCACGAGCTGTGGAGCATCGCCCGGTGCCGCATGTCGGGGAATGCTTCCTTGCTGCTGTCGATGCATTCGTGGACGGGGAGATAGGCGTCCGGGCTGCCGCCCCATTT
Source organism: Glutamicibacter sp. V16R2B1 (assembly GCF_005774635.1). Classification (NCBI taxonomy): domain Bacteria; kingdom Bacillati; phylum Actinomycetota; class Actinomycetes; order Micrococcales; family Micrococcaceae; genus Glutamicibacter; species Glutamicibacter sp. V16R2B1. The sequence goes on along the minus strand of NZ_VATX01000038.1, from coordinate 11,397 downwards.
CCGGGCGGATGATTGGGCGTGATACCAGGCGTTCATCGGCTGAAGCCTTCGTTTGGTGGGTCCCGGCGCCGGGTGTCCACTCCGGGGGGGGGTTTGAGTGACGGCCGGCGCCGGGACGTTTGAGGGGCCGCCTGCTACGGCGACGGGGCGGGAGTCGGCCTGAGGCGAGTGGGCATGTCGTCGTGGGTTCGGCCGTCCAGTTCGCGGCCGGAGTGCTTCCCCCAGCGGCGGATCGAGGCGTGCATCGACTCGTCGACGGAGCCGCGCTCTCCCGACCAAGGCTTGTGGGAGTACTGGTGGGTTTCCCAGCCGTACTGATCGGCCCAGACGGCGTAGCCGTGGGTGGCGCCGGCCGCTTCGGATGCGGCCTTTGCGGCGTTCAGCTCGGCGACGAGCACCGGGTTGTACCGGTCCGCGGACCAGCGTTCGATGAGGTCCGGGTCGATCGACACCTTGTGCTGCGCCGGACCCCAAGATCCCCATTGTTTGAAAAAGTAGGCGCGGCCCCGGCCGAGCGTCTGATCGCGCAGACCGCGCACCCACAGCGGATGCGCCGGCCTTGCCTTCAGCCCCGACTCTCCGCCGCACAGCACCCAGTCGACGCAGCCAGGCGCAGCAGCGTAGATCGTCCCGGTCTTCGGGTCGACGACATCCCCGGCGAGAGCGTCGATGTGCGCGCCGTTGCGGGCCTTCAGCTTGGTGAGGTCGACCGGGCCGAGGAGCGGTTCGGCGGAGACGACGCGGACTGCGGCGGGTGTCTCCAGCAGCGCAGGGATGCGCAGCTCCGCTGTCTTCTGGTCTTCGGCACTCACCCCCACCCACACGTTGGGCAGCGGCCACTCGAAGCGGTGGAACAGGCCCGGCTCGATGCCGGGGACGTAGGTCGGGCTGTGCGGTGTGGACGCCCAGTCCATTGCCGAGCGGAGGTGTACGCCGGGCTGGTGGCCGGCGCCGCAGCGGCAGTCGTCTTGAAGGAACGACCGCATCCGCGCGTGCCGCTTGGTCAGAACGATGTAGGTGTGTTGCGGGGTGGCGGCCATGACCGCCCACATGCGGACGATCGCCTCGTCGGGGACGTCCTGGTGGAAGACGTCGCCCATGGAGTTGACGAAGTAGGTGGTGGGCTTCCGCCGCTTCAGCGGGGCGGTGAGCCGTTCGGGGTGGACGGTGACGTTGAAGCCGTTGGGGTAGGCCTTGGTGCCGGCGAAGCGGTGGGCGATGCTCTCCGCGTAGCACTGATCACAACCGCTGCTGATCTTGGAACATCCGTCGATCACGTTCCAGGTCTCGCCCGGGGTGCCGTCGGCGTTCCGGCACCACTCGATCTTCGTGGCCATCAGTGGTTCTCCCCGCGCATGTCACCGCGGGCGACGGTGGCGATCACGTGATGGTCGTCAAAACCGGCGAGTCGCCCGTAGTTCTCATGGTTCTTCCAGCGGTTGAGGGCGGTGCGGGCCTCGGCTGGGCTCGCAGCGCCGCCGACCTCGATCCGGTGCAATGCCCTGTCTGCGAAGTCAACTGCGGCGAGGAGGGCGAGAACATCGGCGCGGGCCTGCTGCGGGTCGATGCGGGTCGTGTCCTTGCCGTACCGGGTGCGCAGGCCGTCGAAGGCGATCTCAGACATGGCTGGCACCACCGGACGGGCGGACCATCGGGACCACGTCGGCGGGGATCTCGTAGAGGGCGGCCCACTCCCAGTCGCCATGATCCGGGATGATCTCCATGATTCCGGCGCCGTGGGCGCCTTCGAAGACCACCACCCACAGCCGGCTGTCGTTGGTGTCGGCGGGGCGGGCGAACACGTCGCCGATGCTGGCGGCGGTGAACATCTGGTAGACCTTCTCGTCGTCGGCCGCGGTGCGCGCGGACTCGGCGTTCGGGGCGGTCATCAGGCGCCAGCCCTACGGGCCTCGGATGCCAAGTGGTCGATGGCCTGCAAGCCCGGCAGGATCCGGCCTCCGACGCCCATGAAGGATGGCGCCCAGCCGTCCTCGATGAACTGCTTCGCACCCGCCCGGGACATGTTCTGGGTGGAGATCAGCCAGTCTTCGAACTCCTGCTCAGTCTTGAACACCGGGCTGACCGGGGTGCCTTCGGAAACGGTTTCGTACAGGCACCAGCCAAGCGGGGTGCCCTCGTTCCATGTCGGCATGTAGTCGGACGGGTCGGGGGCGGGTTCGCCATGCTCGCGGGCGTACTCCAACTCCCGGAAGTAGGAGGACCGGTCGCTCAGGCTGACGTAGCGGATCTCGCCGGAGGGGTAGAAGCCGTCGCGGGGGTGCTCCCAGTCGAGGGCGACACGTCGGATCTCGCGGCTCATCAGACGGCCCGCCTGCGGGTTCCGGCCTGCAGGTCGGCGACCGCCCGGAGGATCTCGTCCTCGACGATGTCGTGGACGGACAGCGACCCGTCGGCGTGCTTGGTGAACATCGGCTTGGCCGTGTCGAAACCGGCCACCCCGCGCAGATCCTGACCGAGCATGACCCGCATGGCGATGGCGAGAAGCTCCATGTCGGTCAGCTCCTCGATGACCATCTGGGCGACGACGTTGCCGGCGACCGACGCTCTCGCGATGACGTCCTGGTCTTCGGGTGTGCTCACTGCGTACCTCCAGTGGAGTGGAGTGGGTCTTGGCTGGCGCTGAAGCAGGTGGTGCAGCGGGCCGAGCCGGTGAGCGGCTCGAAACTGTGGGGGCTGTCCGGGTCCGGGCCGGGGCGCAGGCCAGCGAGGGCGGCGCCGGGCTCGATCACGCGGCCCACCTGCGCAGATCGGCCGGTATGTGGCCGCCGCGGAACCGGTCCGGCTCGGTGGCCTTCGTGCAGGTGCCGCCGTTGTAGGCGCTGCCGCAGGCCCGAATTCCGCATTCGAGGCACACGCCGTTCCGCTGCCGCCATGCCACCCACGGGGCGGCTTCGCCGACGGCTGCCAGCTTGCGTAGGAGCGGAAGGTGCCGGTCGTCGACGAGTAGGCCCTGCTCGTCAAGCAGGAGGTGAAGGTCCCGTCCGGGGATCTCGTCGAGGAGCATGGCGCGCAGCTTCTGGGCGTCCCGTCGGGTGTTGACATGCCCGAACGCGGCGGACCGGCCCGCGACGGGAACGGCGGTCACATGCCATTCCCGGCCGCGGCGGCCGATCAGCAGGTTGCCGTCGGTGTCAGGGGTGCGGCTCACCGGGTGCCGCCTTCACCGCCGCGGGCGGGGTGGGTGGCACGGGCCAGATCGGCGGCGAGGATCTCCTCCCACGTGGACCGCTCGTCGCGCTGGGAGGCTCTGGCGGCGCCGCGGAGCCAGGCCGCGCGGATCATGTCGACCATGGACACCATGCCCCTGATGCCACGGCCGTTACGGAACTCGGTGAGCACCTGCAGGTACAGGTACTGCTCGCTGGACGTGCCGATGGTCTTGATGGCCCGTTCGATCTCGTGGTCGAAAATGTCGGCGCTGAGGGTGAGGTTCATCGGTGAGCCTTCCGGCTGTGGGTGTTCAGGTCGGCGGTGAGGATCCGGAGCCATGCCTCGACCGGGTCGAATTCGAGTTCGCGGAGTTCCACGCGGAGGCTGGCGGCCCGGTTCGCGTCTGTCTCGGTCAGATCAGCCCAGTAGCCGCGGCCCTCCCGGAACTCGGTGAGGACCTGGACGTAGGCGGCGTGGAGGCTGCCGAGACCAAGGGCGTTGTCGGCGCGGGCCGCAGCGGCGGCTTCCTCGTCGGTGACCGGGAGAGCAGCGGCGGTGCGCCGTGGCTTGCGCGGGCAGATGCAGCCACCCGCAGCCGCGGCGCGGAAGGTGGAGCGGCAGCAGGTGCCACACCAGATGCCGCCCTCGTCGAGGTCGCTCATCCCCACACCGCCAGGCCGACGACGACGCCGGCATAGCCGCAGGCGAGCACGCCGGCCACGGTGAGCGGAACTGCGATGGCTACGGCCAGGCCGTGGAGTGCGCGGACGGTGAGGCTGCGCCCGGGCGCCGGGTCGAGGGTGGGGTCGGTCAGTTGGAGCGGCAGGTTGGACATCACGCGGCACCGCCCGTCCGGCGGCGGATCTCGGCGATCCACAGCGCGGTCAGCTCGGCGTACTGGTCATCGTCCCAGTCGCCCTGCTCGGGAACGATGTTGAACCCGAGCCGGTGGTCGTACTGGTCGATGCAGTTGAGCGCGTCCGGCGGGTAGTGCGCGCGGAGCTGACCAACGATGTCGCTACTGGGGTCGTCCATGTCGAGCGTGTCGATGTTGATGAGGGTGGGCCAGTCGGGGGTGCGCCAGTCCATCTCTTCGGCGCCAGCGGCGACCCGCTGGCGGCGGTCGGGGCGGTCATCGGCCAGCCTCGATCGGCCTCGGCTCAGCCCGGTGCCCGTCGGTAGGGCGCTGGCCCTTCCTGTGACTCCACGAGATCGTTCCCTGCCGGGACCGGAGAAAGATCGGGGCGTCGCAGTGGTCACACCGGTCGGCGATCGCGCCGTTCGGGCGGATGAAGTCGGCTCCGGCGGCGGTCATCGGGAACCGCCCTGAAGCCTCGCCACGATCCCGGCGTGGCCCCGCTTCGCCTCGTCCAGGGTCGGCCAGCGCTCGCACGGCGGCGGGGTCTCCGCCCCGAACACCATCGTCTCGAAGATCAGCGGCGGTTCGTCGCCGCTGCCGCGGTCAGCCGACAGGAAGATGGTCGAGACCTCGACCGGACCGTCGGCGCCCGCGAGCGTGTCGTAGGCGATCGGCGCGGCGGTGGCGAACAGGAACTGCCCGGTGGCTTCGTCGACCGGGTTGCCGTCCAGGTCGTAGTAGCGGGTCACGCCGCACCACCGGCGGGGTAGCCGGCGACCGCGTAGAACTTCTCGTCGGCGACAGCGTCAGCCTCGGCCAGCAGCCGGGCCCGCTCGAACACGTCCATGACGTCCAACACGGCGAGGATCTCCACGGCCGCATCCCAGATGCGGGTGGCCCGGCAGGTGTCGTCCAGCTCGTAGGCGTGGGCCAGCGCGGTGCCGGCGATGTCTTCGGCCCCGTCGTAGTCGGGGTCCTGGGCGAGCCGGAGAACGGCGACAAGGCCGGTCTCGACGGCGTCGAACTCCTGGGCGTAGACCGTCTCGACGTCGCCGTCGGACCGGTCCGGGTTGTCGTAGTCGACCTCACGGTCGTCGATCAAGGTCATTGTTCCCCCTTGCGGCCGGCGCGACATCCGTCCAGCGCCGTGCCACTATTTTCCAGTGTGTTCCAGGATTCGTCAAGCCCTCGGCGCGCTCGACCTGACCCCCGCATGAACCTGCAGGTCAGCGATTGCCCAAGCACGACAGCGGCCCGAGCCCGGTCACCCGACCGACCCGAGGGTCGACGACACCACCCCGACACGGTAGATTGCTGGAACAGACTGGACAAGCCGAGACCGCAAGGAGGGGACAGTGCAGCGCAGACAGCCCCTCCAGCGGACCGGCACGCCCAGGCGGGCGACCCCGCTGACCAGCAGGACCCGCCTCACCCCGGGGCCGGGACTGGCGCGTGCAGGGCGGCTCAAGCCGGTGTCAGACCGGCGGCAAGCCGAGAACCGGACGCGCCGGCAGGTCGTCCAGGCGCTCGCTGCTGACGTCGAAGCTGCCGGGTGCTGCCCGGCGGCGGAAGCGTTCCCCCTGGTGCCCTGCGGCGGGCCGGTGGACGCGCACGAACCGCTCTCGCGAGCACGTGGAGGGAGCGCGGTCGACCCGGCGAACATTCGCCTTCTCTGCCGCCAACATCACGACCACATCCACCACGTGGACCCGGACGGCGCGGAGAAGGCCGGCTGGCTCGTCCACTCGTGGGACGCCGATCGCGTAGTTCCCCCGTAAAAGCGAAGAGCCCGACCGGAGGGGGGACCGGTCGGGCTCTAAGCCGCCATCCGAGTTACCAGCTCGGACAACCACCCATACACAACTAGAACGAGGTTAGCATGCCTGGCCCTGCTTTGCAGTGCAACACTCGAAACTGTGACGCCAATATCGCCGGCTCGGCGCTTGGCGGCCACCAGTGAGCCGTCGACGTAAGCCACCATCCCGCCGTCCCGGGCAACCTCAGTCGTCCCGCTCGGGACGAGGCGTGCCACCCGCGAGTTACGCGCTCTACCACAACCCGCCGCCGTTCGACGGCTACCAGGAATGGTTCCAGATTCCGACCAGCGCGGCCGACCACATCGAGCACCCGGCAACCTTCGACCCGAACCTGAGCGACGGGGCGAAGGATGTCATGAACGTTCTCGTCAAGCTTGGACCGCGCTACCACTACCACGTTCCGATGGCCGCAGTCCTCCTCGACGCGCAGATCCAGACTGGGATCATCAACCTTGCGGTCACCGGCCAGCCTGACAGGTTCCGCCCCATCCCACTGGCGGAGTTCGCGCACAGTCTGAACAGCGGAACCGCGTTTCACGACCAGATCCGGGAGCGGTCGCCCGACTGGAAGCCGCAGCGGCAGGACGCGGACACCGTCGCGTTCCACATTCACGACCTGCACATCCATGGCCTGCTCGTCCTCGACAACGAGGACATCGTCAACCTGGCGCTAGGGGGCATGTAGCCCATGGCGACGAAATGGATGATCGAACGCGCGGTCTTCCGTGACGATCGTGGCGACCCAGGCCGTGCCTGGATGCTCGACATGAAGCCCCTGCCGTCCAGCGGGCGCCTTGTGATGAGCGTGCTCCTCAGCCGCTGCGACACCGACACGGGCCTTATCGACGCCGACCACACGCCGTCCCTGTCTGACCTTGCCGAGCTGACCGGGCTGGACCGGTCCACCGTCCGGCGGGTCCTCAATGGCTTGGAGCGGGCCTGCTGGGTCATCCGGCATCGGCCCGATCCGGCAGACGCCCGCGCGCACGGTGCCCGCACCGGATATCAGCTCGGCGTCCCCGGCAGGGACGGAATGCCGGTCCCCGTCGACGAAGAGGTAGAGGCACCACGCCCCCAGGGTAGGGGCGTCACGCCCCCACCCAAGACGGAGAAGGTAGGGGCGTCACGCCCCCAGAGTGGGGGCACTGCGCCCCCACCGGTAGAGGCACCACGCCCCCAGGGTAGGGGCGTCACGCCCCCCATTCCTCTCTCTACACCAGTAACACCTAAAGAAGACCTAGACCACCAGCGCGCGAGCACGCGAACGAAGCCGCAGGAGACTGTCCGAAAGATCAGGCCGGGCGACGGCATGCTCCCCATGCCCGTCGCCGTCCCGTCTCCGAAGCAGAAGCACCGCAGGCCCGATCCTGGACCGGCTGCCGTCCTCGACAGCACTCGTCGCCGCGAAGGTGGAACCCCGCCCGCAACTGCCGCCGGAAACCAACTCCTCGCCGAACACGTCGCGGCTTACCCGTACACCCCGCCTCGGGACGTTCAACGGTGGACCTCAACCGCGATCGAGAAGCAGCTCGCCCAAGGCGTCGATCCCGAGATGGTTCGGATCGGCCTCTCGCTGCTTCGCAGCGACCAGAAGGCGAACCCCCAGCGAGACATCGGCCCCGGTCTGCTGCCGAAGTACGTCGACCAAGCACTCCGTGGCATCCGCCCTGGGAACATCCGGCCCCGAGGCCAGGAGAACGCGCTCGACGTTCTTGCTCGGGTGAAGGCGAAGATGCAAGCCGGGGACGGAGGGTTCCGCACAGCCGCACCGTTCGACGCTGATCGGATCGTCGACAGCTTCGCCGTCAACTACGGAGAAACCGCATGACCCCCGACGAGACGTTGGAGCTTCTCTACCTGATCGCCGGCTACCACCCCGGCTTCGTGATGAACGAGCACACGCCCGTCGCGTGGCACCACGCCCTGGCGGACATCCCTGCCGAGCAGGCGACCGCGGCGATGCACGAACACTTCGCTGTCGCCGGCCCGTGGATCACCGTTGCGGACATCCGCCGCCGGATCGCTGACCGGCTGGGCCTGACCCCTCCGGATGCGGAGGTGGCCTACATGCAGGCCGTCCGGTTCAAGAAGTGGCTGAACGCCCGGGTCGGCGACGAACCGGAGATCCACCCGGCCGCGCTGGAAGCGGCCCGTACGGTCGGCTGGACCACGTTCGAAAGCTTGGAGGGGCTCGCCCACAAGCGGTTCGTGACCGCCTATGACACGACTTTCCGTGCCGCGCAGCGGGAGCTGGCAACGACGCCGTTCCCGGTGCTGCTCGCCCGCGTGGAGGAACCGAAGGCGCTGCCCGGCGGGTACGGCGTCCGCGAGCCCAAGCCGGCGGCGACCAACTCGAAGGCCGTCGCACGCCTAGACCGGATGATCGGCGAGGCCATGGGGAGCATCAGCGTCGACGGGGACGACCACTGATGGCCGACGAGATGCCCCACGACCTGCAGGCCGAACAGTCCACCATCGGCGCTGTCCTACATTCTGCTGATGTTCTCGGCGACATCCTGGGTGTCGTCGACGTCGAGGACTTCTACCGTCCGGCGCACGCCACGATCCTCAGCGCCTACACCCGTCTCCTGGACCGCGGCGACCCGGTGGACATCACCAGTGTCATCGCCGAACTGGACCGGCACGGCGAGCTTGCCCGCGTTGGCGGTCATGACTACCTTCACACGCTGCTTTCGGTCACCCCGTCGGCGGGAAGCGGCGGGCACTACGCCCGGATCGTGTCGGAGAAGGCGACAGCTCGACGGTTCGTGGTCGCTGCGTTGCAGGTTCTGCAGATGGCCCGGGGGCCGGTCGAGAGTGTTGAGCGGCTCACCGCAGCAGTCCAGGACATTGTCTACGCGGCGTCCCGGGCGAAGGGCAGCCGGGAGATCAGCCAGCTTGGGGACCTGCTCGCCGTGGTCCTCGACGAGATCGAAGCCGACGCGGCGACCGACGGCCTGATAGGTATCCCTACCGGTTTCGCTGATCTCGATGAGGTCACGGGCGGGTTCCGTCCCGGGGAGCTGTGGGTGGTGGCGGCTCGCCCTTCGGTCGGCAAGTCGATGTTCGGGATGGACATTGCTCGTCACGCGGCGATCCGCCGCAACATCCCCGCGGCCTACTTCTCGCTGGAGATGCGGAAGAACGACCTTGTTAAACGTCTCCTTGCCGCAGAGGCCCGCGTTCCCCTGCATGACATCCGATCGGGGAAGATCTGCGACGATGACTGGGGGCGGCTGAGTCGTCGCCTTGGCGAGATCGCCGAAGCGCCGCTGTTCCTCCACGACAGCCCGGGTATCACCGTGGCGGAGATTCGGACGAAGGCCCGCCGGCTGCAATCCACCAAGGGTCTCCAGCTGCTCGTGGTGGACTATCTGCAGTTGATGGGTTCCAGCGGCCGGCTGGAGAACCGGCAGCAGGAGGTCAGTAACATCTCCCTTGCGTTGAAACACATGGCGCTGCAGCTCGGCATCACCGTAGTGGCCCTGTCCCAGCTGAACAGAACGTTGGAGCAGCGAGCTGACAAGCGCCCGCAGATGCACGATATCCGCGAAAGTGGATCGATCGAACAGGATGCGGATGGCATAATTATGTTGTACCGTGAAGAACTGGTTGAACCGGAGACTTCTCGCCTCGGTGAGGCCGACCTGATCCTTGAGAAGAACAGGTCTGGCGCGAAGGGCACGATCACCGTCGCCTTCCAGGGGCACTACTCGCGTTTCGTAGACATGGCGAACTAGGTCCGGCGAGAGGGATGACTTCTATGGACTACACAGCGACTCCGTATTCCGACCGGTGCGATCTGGGCGAGTGCTATCGCGCACGCATCAACGAGATCCCGACCAAGGTCGCGATCGTTGACGGCGCATACCTGGCGAACTACACCTGCTCCCGATGTGGCTACGAGTGGGCGACTTCGTGGATGGCCGGCGGGTACGGCGAGGTCGCCGACCAGTGGATGCGGTCTCTCGCCGAGTCGACCCGTGCCGCGGGCCTGCCGATGCTGCCCCCGGGCGGGCGGCGCCACCCGGCACGGCGAAGCGCGTAACGAACCAGCAAGACAACACCATCAGTTCGCTGTGAATGGAGTTTGAGATGAGCCTGCCAACACTGTCCGGTACCGCAAGGCTGGTGAAGGACCCCGAGCTTCGGTACACGCAGAACGGCGCCGCGGTGGTGAAGGTACCGCTGGCCTTCAACTCGCGGATCAAAGACCAGCAGACCGGCGAATGGCGCGACGGCGACGTCTTCTTCATCGAGGCGACCGCGTTCAGCCAGGCTGCGGAGAACGTCGCCGAGTCGCTGTCGAAGGGCAGCGAGGTGGTGGTGACCGGACGTCTGAAGACCCAGCAGTGGGAGGACAAGCAGACCGGTGACAAGCGGTCCCGCCCGGAGCTTCTGATCGACACGATCGGCCCTTCGCTGCGGTTCGCGACAGCGAAGCCGGTGAAGGCCGAGCGCGGCAACGGCAACGGCCAGGGGCAAGGGCAGGGCTACGCGGGACCGCAGCAGCAGGGCTATCCCCAGCAGCCTCCGCAGCAGGGGTATCCGCAGGGCGTCCCGCAGGGTCCGCCTCCGCAGGGCTACCCGCAGCAGCAGGGTGGCTATCCCCAGCAGTACCCGCAGCAAGGCAACGGCCAGCAGGGCTACCCGCAGCAGGCGGCGCCGGGGGTTGACCCGTGGGCGCAGCCTGCCGGCAGCTACGACTCGAACCCGCCGTTCTGATGGGTGAGGTGCCGGCAATAGAAACCCACTACGCTGGCTGCCGCTTCCGGTCCCGACTCGAAGCCCGCTGGGCCGTCTTCTTCGACACCCTCGGAATCCGATGGGAATACGAGCCGCAGGGATTCGCGGCTACCTACCGGCTGAGCCTGGGCGCCGGAACGTTTCCGTATCTCCCCGACTTCTGGCTGCCTAGCCTCGGTATCTGGGCCGAGGTAAAGGGATCCCTCACCGAAGACGAGTGCCTCCGACTACTCGACGCCGCCGCGTTCCTCTCAACTAACGGTGGCGGCGGATGCCATGACTTCGGTGGCAACGACCTCGTCGTCCTCGGACCGGTACCACGGCCGGAGATGGGCGGTGGACGCTTTGAGCGCAGGACGCCTATTGCTCTGCTGCCGTGGCGCCTCCACATGCACAAGGGCGGCCTCTTCGGGACCGGATGGGATCCGACCAGTGAAGGTGAGGCACCCGGCGGGTCGTGCGCGTTGAGCGACGACCAGTTCCACATCGCAGGCGACTTCGGCGGGTCCCTGGTCGACTGTGCTTCCGACTGCGATTTCGAGCCGAAGGATCTCCCGCGAATCCTGGTGGCCACCTCTGGGCAAGTCAACGCCGAGCCCCGCTTCATCGACGCCTATACCGCCGCCCGCTCCGCCCGCTTCGAACACGGGGAGCGTGGCTGGTCGAAGGGGGGTGCCCGCGCTGGTCGCTGACGAGCTGGTCGAGCGGGTTGTCCGGGAGACGGTGGGCAGCATGCGCCTGTCCGGCTTCGAACCGTCGCCGGAGGCGGTGGCCCGGTTCTACCGGCTGGCTCGGGGTGAGATC
>NZ_VATX01000037.1:0-8667 GCF_005774635.1 Glutamicibacter sp. V16R2B1 | reverse complement strand
CGTCCTCATCACGCCCGACGACCTCGACGCCACCCTGTTGGAGATCCGCGGCGGTGTCGCCGTGTGACCCCGTCTCGTCGTCCACGGGCGGTCTGCCAGTCTGGCGGGCCGCCCGTACCCGTTTCGCCCGAGAAGTGGCCTTCCAGATCGTGGACAGGCCCACATCGAGCACCTCGGCAGCGGTATCCGGACCGACGATCCCCGCGTAGTCGGCGATCGCAAGCGCCCGTAGGTCCCCTGCCCGCCGTTGCAGCTCGTGGGCCTGCCGGTTGGCTTCCTCGACGGCTAGATCGGCGGCGCGGATGGCGGCTAGGGCTTCGTCGGGGGTCACAGGTGAAGGTTACCGCGCCGAAGCAAGAAAAGCGGGTAGCGTACGCTCTACCCACCGGGTAGAGTTGACGATGTAGAACGGGGGTTTCCATGCAGCGTGGCGGTAGAATCCGAGACGTCTCAGACTGGTCCGCCGGACGAACCCGCGGACGCAACTCAAGCCGGGCCGCCCAGCGCGCAAATGCACTCAGGGAGCAGATGGAAATGGGATCAAAGTTCGCCCACGACGAAGCTGAGCGGCTCGGCCCGGAACCAGTGTCGGCCCACGAGAGGCTCACCCACACGGTGCAGGCGTTCGAAGGAACACCGGACAGCGAGTTCGCGGTCGTCGCCACCTCGGGTGTGTACGGGGAGGGTGTGAAGACCGGTCTCACCTGGGGTGACCTGCGGGCACTCCTCGCTGCGCTGCCGGAGCGTGCCTGATGCCCGCAACGGACTGGGTTGTGGTCGGCGGTGTCGTCGCCGAGTTCGACCAGCGCTCCGTCATGCGCAACCGTGTCACCTTCACCACAGTCGTGCGTCTCACCGCCACGCAGATCGTGTGCACCTCGGGAAACCGGTACCGCCGCGACAACGGCAGGTCTGTCGGGCAGCGGGGAGTGGAAATTCGACCTGTTGACGATCGGCAGGTTCGCGACTCGCTCGCCATCCAGCGGATGGAGCATCTTCACTTCCGCCTCGACGGCTTGTTCAAGAATCTGGGCGGTGGCGAGCAGGGCTCTCTCACGGTTCTCGACGCGGTCGAGCAAGAGATTGCCGCCGTCCGGGCTGCGATTGCTAACCAGGCTGGCGCTAAGGACATCTGATGAACCCGAATGACATCGAGATCTACGACGTGACCCACGCCCTGTTCGAGCAGGCCGCGGCGGGCGACGAGTTCACCGTGGCCAAGCACGGTGAGCCAGTGGCCGTTGTCATCGGCTGGGACCGCTGGCAGGAAATCCAGACAGCACTTCGGGAGGGCTGATGGAGCCGACGAGAGCTGACGATGACCACCCGTGGGATGGGTGGGACGACGAGGAGTACGAGCGATGAAGGCAACCCGCGAGCGTCTCGGCCTGCTCCGCGCCGCAGCTGACGGTCGGATCGAACGAGACCACTCCGGCTACATGCGCCGCTCCTACCCGCGGGTCGACCAGGACGTGACCGCAGAGGTCAAAGCCGCGATCGTCGACGGCCATCTTTCAGTCCCGGATCTTGCCCCAGTTCTGCACGCGACCGCCCGGGTCGAGCTGACCGACGCCGGCCGGGCGTGGCTCGACGCCCACCCCGAGAAAGGAGCCTGACCGTGTGGAAGCTGGGCGAGAAGTGGCAGATGGCCGAGCAGCTGTTCGACGACGACTTCTTCGACAAGCCGATGCCGTACCGCTGGTGGCTGTGGGAGGGCCCAGACGGCGACCCGCTGAATGGCGGTCTTGCCTACTCGGCTGAGGACATGGACCGGCTTGGTGTTACCGCGAACCTCCGCGAGCCCCACCCCGACCTGCGTCTGATCGACGATCCGTCGATCGGCCGGGTGTGGGCGTGCTTCGGCTGCGGGAAGGGCCTGCCTGAGCAGTTCCGCGCGCTGGCGGTGACCGGATGAGCCGCGCCGCCGAGCGGATCGCCCAGTTGGACCAGGACGCCGAACGTGAAGCCCGCGAGGATCTGATGCTGTTCGCTGTCGCCGAGGTTCTCGCCGAGCATGTGCCGTGGCGTCAGGCGATCGGCCCTGCCCGGCAGGTCATCCAGTCGCGTGCAATCAGACACGATGTGGGTGCCGAGAAGCTATCTGCCGAGCATGTGGAGAACCTGCTGGCCTGCACTCTTGACCAGTCGGTGGCACGTGCCTGCGCGCCGATCATCGCCCAGTTTTTGTGATCGTCCGGCGCGGCGCCCCAACCGCCAAGCAGAGCCGCCGCGCCGAACACCCCGTCCCCACCAGGAGAAGGAGCACCCCATGATGCCCCGTCTACGCCGCGCGCTCGACGCGACGGCTGACAACGCCCTGCTCGTCGCCGCGGTCGCGCTGGCCGTGGCCGTGTTCGCCCGTGAGGGCCACCGCGGACTGGACGGTCACGCCTGATGGCCCGCCGCTACGCCTACTGGGTGAACTATCGAGTCGACGTGCCGGGGAAGGGGAGCGGCGAGTCGTCTGGGGAGTTCTTCCTCGCAAGTCCCCTGACCCGCGGCGATCAGGTGGTGGAGCTGTGCCAGATCATCAACAACAGCCTCTATGGAGGCGGGTCGACTGTCGCCGTCCGTACCTTCCAGCTCCTCCGGGAGGTGTGATGGGCCTGCGGTACACGGCCCGGCCGAAGGTCGGCTGAGGGCGTTCTGTTCGCGGCCCCGTCTGCCTCCCGTGGGGGTGGGCGGGGCTGCTGCCGTTGAGGGGGGTGGTCGGACCCGTCGTGGCGTGCGGCACTGGACCGTCCGCCCCGTTCCTTGCGTAGCATGCTTGACTCTCAGGTGTAGCGGGCTATAGATTCGACGCATGGCGACAACGCAGATCACCCGGACAGCCGAGACCGACCCCACGAGCGGCACGGTCATGGACGTCTGGACGGTCGACGACATCGCCGAACTCAAGGTCGAGCAGGCCACCGGCGAAATCCTCTGGGTCTGGACCCACGAGGACCACCGCGAGCAGGGCCACGCCACCGCCCTCTACCGGCAGGCCCACGCCGACCTGAACGGGCAGATCTACCACGCCCCCGACGGGCACCGCACCGACGACGGCGACCGCTTCGCCACCCGCGTCGGCGGACCCACCCTCACCTGCGGCTGCTGCGCCGACCTCGACGACGACTCCTACCAGGAGGACTGACCCCCATGACCACCACCGCGACGACCGGCCCGGCCGGTTCGGTCCTGCCGGATCCCGGCGATATCTTCCAGGTCGACCTGATGTGGTACCTGGCTGATGGCACGTTCCACCAAGAGCTGCGCGAAATCCTCGTCCTCGACGTGACCATCGTCGATACCGAGCCCGAGCCGCGCACCACGCGACCTGACGTCGCCCATCCGCACTTCACCGACCGTGGCGACGGCGCGGTGCTCGTCTGGGCGCTGATGGAAGGCACCGGGACCAACTGGCTGCCCGCAACCACGAAGATATTCCGCACGTTCTTCCCGGCGATGCGGTTCCCCGAGATGCCAAACAGGGTCATTGACTGGGGACGCGGTCACACCGCGACCTACCGGGTGTCGATCGTCAGCCACGTCGGCACCTACAAGCCCCGGGACCCGAAGGGCAACGCGATCGAGCACCTGCGCGAGGCCGCGCTGCGCTCGCTGGAGAATTTCCAGCCCGAGCCGGAGCGACTGCGCCGGTCGCTGCGAGCGCTGACGGAGCGGATGGAGATCCTGCCCGCAGAGCGGGACGACCTGATCCGTCAGGCGCTGGCCCGCCGGGTCCGCGTCGAGGACCTCGCCGCAGACGCTGGACTGTCCCCCGCGCGGATCTACCAGATCCGCGACGGCCGCCGCTAACCAACCACCACCCAACCGCTACGGGGAGTCGATCATCATGAGCACCATCGCCGAGCAGGCACTTCGGACCGCAGGCTGGACCGACGAGATCCTTCCGCCCGGACCCACGGGGGAGCACGGAACTCGCATCGTGGGCGCGGACGGCTCGACAATCGCGCTCTGGCAGGGCAGCCGCGAATGGTCCGCCCAGATCTACGTGCACGACACCGAGGATGGCTTTGTCGGCTGGAGGGTGTCCGGCGACCTGGAGAAGGTGGCTGCCGCCGCCGTGACCCGGGGTCGCCAGCAGTCCGCGCTGCACCTGTACGACGAGAGCATGAACCGGATCGGACTCGCCACCGACGAGCAGATCGAAGCCGCCGAGACCACTGACGGCGGATGGATCTGGCTCGACCCCGACGACCGGCCGGTCAGCGTCACCGAGTACGACGAAGACACCGTGACCATCGACTATGGGCCGATCGGCGGCGGCGGCCACGGAGTCGGCGAGACGAGGTCACGCGAGGGATACCGGCAGGTGTGTGTCGCCTGAGCTGGCCAGGCTATCCTGAACTCTCCCCACGCATGTGGGGGTGATCCACTGAGCGAGGGAGATCCGCGAGGACCTCGGTTCACCCTCCCCACGCCCGTGGGGGTGCACGCGAACCGCCCCGGCCGATCTGGCCGGGGCTTCGTCGTTCCTGACCCCGGACGCGAAGGATCAGCTCCCGCCAGCGATCAGTTCACCACCAAGCAGGCGCTGCGCGGTCGCCGCATCATCCGCGTTGTACGCGGCAGCCGTCCACGCATCCCCGACGATCAGATAGGCCCCCGCCTCGGCGGCACCGCGGAACTCGGCAACCCACGAGTCCCGGTCGGCCGGAGCCGCGTACACATCGAGCCGGACCTGCCCATCAGTCGTCCCACCAACGGTTCGCAGCCACACAGTGCGCGCCCACCGCGACGACAGGTTGGTCGTCGACTCTTCGACGAAGGCGTCAGGCGCCTGCGCCTTCAACTTGCCTGTGAGTTCGTCGAGGACCACAGGCCCGTCGACCGGTGCGGCCGGCGGCACGGTTGTCGCGGTCGCGAACAGGGTCTCGCGAACGAGCCCGCCCGCCGGTGCGACGGTGTCGTCGTCCCCGCCACCCCCGCAGGCCGTGAGCGTGAGACCGGCGGCAAGCAAGACGGCGGCAAGGTTGCAGGTGCGGCGCATGATGGTCCCCCCCGAATTGTGACTGTGACGACGGGCACCTTACTGGGTGTGCGGGGGCAGGTACGACAACGCCCCGGCCCCTACGGGCGTGGGGCCGGGGCTGTTGTCGTGTTGTCAGAACGCCGGCTGGTCCGGCGCCGGCTCGGTCGGGGCCTCGTCGTCCGGGGTGACCTCCACCGGCTCACCCAGCGCGAAGCTGACGCCGGTCACATCGCCCGGGACGACGTCGACTGCGACCGACCCGCGGTAGGTCACCCCGGCGTCGGTCACGCCCTCGACGGACAGGACGGCGGTGCCGACGGTGCCGGTCGCGGCCACCTCGCCGGAGAAGCCGTCCTCCGCGACGGTGAGCGTCAGGACGTCCGGACGGTCGACGGTGAAGGTGGGCGCCGCGCCGCCGAGCGACACGGCGTTGCCGACCTCGTCGACACCGCTGATGCTGAACGGGATCTTCTTGTCTGCCTGAAGGGTGGCCATGAACTGGGCTCCTGTCGGGTTGCGGTTGGTTGAGAGAGGGGACGGGTGGACAGGTGGGAGCGGGCGCGGGCGATCGGCCGTGGGGCCGATCCGCCACAGCACCCGCGGGGGGTGCAGGCCGGGGATCCGCGCCTCGACGATCAAGTCGAGGTCGCCGAGTGGGATCCGCATCAGGCCCTGGACTCGGCGCGGATCTCGTCGACGGTGGCGGGGGCGTAGACCGACCGGCGGGTCACGAACGACGTGATCAGCAGCAGGATGATGCCGGCGACGCCGGTCACCCGGTCGGTGGTCGCGGTGTCGAACTGCCAGACCCCGATCACGGTCAGGAAGCCGATCACGTACTTGAGGAAGTCGAGGATGGCGACGGGTTCGTACCTCATGGAGTTCTCCTTCGGGGTGGGGTTCACGAGGTGCGCGTGGCGTAGATCGCGCGGAGCCGTCCGCCTGCCGCCTCCGCGAACGCGGCCAGCGCCACCGGGTCGGTTTCTGTGCGGATCGCGGCCAGGAGCCGCTCTGCGGTCAGCGGCTCGCCAGCCGGATGCTGCGCGAGAACCTGCGCCAGCTGCCGGCCCAGGGCGGCCACGCCGTCGGCGCTGGCCTTGGCGTGGTTGAACGTCTCCTGCGCGGTCCGCAGGGTCTCCCGGCTCGTACCGGGCCAGGTCGTCTGCCCGGGACCGGTGCCCTCGTTGAGCACCTTGCGCAGGGTGGCCTCGTCCATGTCGTCCTCCTCGGCTGCCGCCGGCCGGCTCGCTGATGTCGTGGGCCCGCCGGGCACGTCGGCGAGGATGTCGGCCCGCTGGGCTTTGCGGATCTCTCCAGGGCACCCGGGATGCGATCCCCAGGCCGTCCCGCCCATCCCGTGCCAGCCGAGCCCGGTCACGCCCGGGGATTCGGCGAGCTGGAGATCCCAGCCCCATCGGTCGTGGCCCCACCGGTAGAGCCGGGCGAGTGTGCCGAGCTGGGCGGCGGTGAGCCCCTCGCCCGGAAAGCCTTCGGTTTCCACCGAGTGCCAGTGGGCGTTGCCGGCGGCCTGCGCCCATGCGACCCGATCGGCGGGGACGTACTGCTCGATCGCGCCGGACTTCGCCACCCACCAGTGCGACGACGCCTTGACGTCGGCGCGGGCGAACCATCCCCAGGGGCTGTTGTCGCCTGCCTGGACGTGGAGGATCAGCCCGCGGGACAGAGTGAGCGTGCCGCCCATGTCCTGCGTGAGCGGCCGGCGGACGACTCCGGGCGCCCACAGCGTCTCCGGTGGCGGGGTGGCCCGGGCGACCGCCGCCGGCGGGACGAGCAGCGTCCGCATTGCTGGCGCCGCCGGCAGGTTCTGGTAGCAGGTGAGCGCCATCGTCACCGGTCCCCGGGGAGCGGCAGCGGGCAGCGCAGGCCGGGCTGGTCGTCCGTGCCGGGGCCGTACAGCTGGTAGTAGACGCCGCGGGATTCGATCTGTTCCGGTGTCAGCCCCACCACCGGCCGGCTGAGTGCGGCGTACATGACGGCGCACAGCGGGATGCGGACCGAGTCGACCGCGGTCTCGATGCGGTGGGACCGTTCGAGGTTCTCCTCGACTCGATCGTCGAGCCCCGCACGTTGCTGCCAGACGGTGGCGAGGAGGAAGCCGAGCAGTGCAACCGCGGCCACGAACGACACGGCGACCGCCCGCCAGCGCGCCGGGTGGATAGGCGGGTCAGGCTGATTCGTCACGGCGCTCATCTCCCTGCCGCCCAGGCGACGGCGAGCCAGATCCAGGTGGCGACGACGAGTCCGACGACCGCCCAGTTGAGTCGGACCCACCGCGCGGCCTGCTGCCCCATTCGGACAGCCCGATTGCGCCAGGAAGCCCGAACAGGCCTGCGGCGATGCCGCAGGCGATGGGATTCCACTCCCAGCGGATCACCTGAATGGCGATGATCGCCGTCGCCAACGAGGCGTAGAACGGGTCGCGCACCCGCCCCCACCACGTCGGGCCTCGACTGGCCATGCCGTCCCCTCTCCGGGTGTGATGCCGGCATCACGCGAGCGTTCCGATCACGTACAGGTCCCCGGGGCCGCGCAGAGCGATCTCGACGAGGTGGCCAGCGGCCGGGGTGTAGGAGGCGAGATAGCGGATGCCCGGGATCGGGGTCTCGCCGTCCATGCGGATGGTCAATGTCGGAGGGCTGCCTCCGTCGACGGAGACGACAGTCCCCTGCGCCCATGGGCCGGACGGCTGCCCGCGGGCCGCGCCGGCGTTGATGGCGCGTGCCGCCCGTCGGGTGAGGATCTGCCGGGGGACGCGGAACTGGCCGACGTGATCGGTCATGCTGCCTCCAGGGCGATCTGTGAGCGGCAGGTCAGGGTGGCCGCGGTGCCGACGTCCAGCGGCATGGTCAGCGAGGCAATGGGGACGGTCCGGTCGACGCCCAGCCAGGTCGTGGCGAGCACGTCACCGGCGTCGTGCGCCGGATGCGGGACCGTGGCGGCGGTCATCGCGTCGTTGCGGCCGAGCCAGTGGGCGAGGCGGGTACGCGCGACGAGGGCGGCGTGGTCGACGTCGGCGATGGAGCTGTCCGAGTAGATCTCGGTGACCTGCCCGTACTCGTCGCCGTTCCAGAAGGTCGGCGACGTCGGGTCGCTGTCGACGGCCAGCGCGCGGGGAATATCGGTGGTGTTTCCCGAGGATTCGCCGACGGCCAGCACCGCGTTGTAGCCGGGTTCGTCGGCGACGGCAACCCGCGTTTCGGGAAGGAGCCAGGAGTTGGTTCCGTCGTACCGCCAGTCGGGGCTGCCCATGGCGAGGACCCGGTCGCGGATGATGAGCCGGCCGATCTGGTCGAAGAACACTTCGCAGCCGATGGTGGCGGCGAGTGCCTGGACCGCTTTCCACGGGTCGTCCCGCTCCGTGTAGACGACCGGTCCGAGGGTGACGAATTCGTTCGACGTGGCGATCTGAACGTCGACGTCGTAACGCAGCCGGTCGACGACCAAGTCTCGGATGGCCTGGATGTAGCTGGTACCGGCGGGGATGACGTAGGTGCGCCAGAAAGCATTGCGGGCGACCCTGCGGCTGCGGTCGTTGACGCCGATGGAGAACTTTGTGCGCAGCTCTGGGTCGACGCTGGAGACGACCAGCACGCCGAGCGGGATCAGCTCGCGGGTGCCGTCCGGGTAGATGACGCCGCGGGAAACGGCCAGCTCAACAGGGGGTACGG
>NZ_VATX01000036.1:0-7265 GCF_005774635.1 Glutamicibacter sp. V16R2B1 | reverse complement strand
GACGGTGGTCAACCACTGCTCCTCGACCAGCCCTAGGTGCCGTTCCTGGCCTGTCTCCATGCCTAGATCTTCCAGGATGTTCCAGAAACAGTCAAGAGCTGGACCGACCTGGACTTTTGTGGCAGCGCAGGGCCACGTTTCGGCTACAGACACGAACCGGACTTGGGTTCGAGCCACCCAGCCGGAGTTGGTTATGGGACCCTTACCGCCGTGGCTGATGAGCGGACGACGGGGCGGCTGACGCCCGAGCAGACCCTGCGCCTGCACGCCGCGATGCGGGAACGGATGACCGAGCTGGGCATGATGCCCCGCCACCTCTACCCCGTCAGCAAGAGCACCTTCTACAAGATGGGCAGCGGCACGCTGGCGCTGAACCTGTCCACCCTGACCGCCGTAGACACGACCATGTGGTGGGAGTCGGGCTCGGCCGCTGACTACGCGCTAGGGCGCGGACCCATCCGCCCCAGGGAGCGACCGACCCCGTTCCAATGGCTCATTTTTGATCATCGGTCACGGGCCAAGCTCAGCTTCGAAGCAGTCGCCAGCCTGTCTGGCAGAGACGATAAAGGGCCCCTACTCACGTCCAGCAACGTCCACCGCATGGAACGCGAGGCGCCGAAACGGCAGCCAGGCGACCGGGCGATCCTTGGGCTAGCGAATGCTCTCGACGTCGACGAGGCGACCATCCGCAACGCGCTCGCCCGCACCATCATCGGCGAGCAGCAGACCGACGACTCGCATCTTGAAACCGAACTGCGGCGCATCCTCGCCAAGGTTGACACGCTTGACGAGCAGGGACGGGCCGACTGGGTTACGACGGCGGACCTGATAGCGGATGCCCTGTTGCGTGCGTCCGCGCGTCCCGCCAATGGACCGCATCGTCCCCAGTCGGCGCCACTAGGCCAGACACTTGAAGACCTGTATGACAATCTCAACGCCGACGAACTTGACGAGGCGTTCCGCGAAATTGGCGGGGCCAGCGCTGATCCTGTGGTCGGGCCTGACGCCGACGACTCCGCCGAGTCTTGACTAGGGGGGCGTCTGTAGCCCGGACCGGACGTCTTTGCTCAGCTGGTTGAGCTGTCGTTCGCATGCTTCGGCGGCGATTGCCGCGGCGAGCTGCTCGGCCCTGGATACGCGGGGATCGTGACTCGTCTCCTTCAGCGCATCGATCGCGGCCTTCGCATTGGCCAGCGCAGGGAACACTCTGTTATCGGCCATCGTCTCCGGACCCCCGTCTCCATCATCCGCCCCCGACGGACAACCCACCATAGGTCACCTGGACCTGCATTTCTGTGAGGTTGGGTAACGCTAGTGGTTCACAGAGCAACTAGCTACGCTGAGTTACCGCTAGTGTCGTCCGGGCACCATGCTAGGGCATAAAGTCCCTTACTGCCTGTAACCGGAAAAAAGATCCGGTGTGTTGCGGTTTATCAAGCGGTGTCCAGCACGGTCTCCACCGTCATCGCCTGGACGTACGCCAGCACGTCGAGCGTCCGGTACCGCACCAGGCTGCCGATCTTCACGAAGCGAGGGCCCCGGGGCGGGTTCATCCCCCGCCAGTTCGCCAACGTCTTCGGCTCGACGTGTAGAACTTCGGCCAGCTGGTCCGGCGTCAGTAGCGGCTCCATCCGCCCCCCATCCCTAAAAACTGGACGCAGCATCCCACAAAACTGGATGCAGGGGAACCGGAGGGAAGGACCAGTGTCGCCGGGGGTTGCCAGGGCACTGCGGACTGCTCGTACGATCCCGCCGTGAGCGTCAAAGAGATCGAGCCCAAGCAGGTCAAACGCAACGGGAAGATCAAAGAGGTGCGGCGGTGGCAGGCCCGCTACTACGACGCCGACGGCAAGGAGCACGCCAAGAACTTCGAACGCAAGACCGACGCCGACAACTGGGAGCGGGCCCAGCGGGCCTCAGTCCGAGCAGGCACACACGTCGACCCCGCGGCCGGGCAGGAGACCTTCGGGAAGTACGTCGCCCGGTGGCTGGCGAACAAGCGGCGGCTGCGGGAAACCACCCGCACCAACTATGAGTCGATCATCGATTCGCGGTACAAGCCGCTCGCCGGCCGTCAGATGCGGGGCATCCGCACCGCTGACATCCAGGAACTCGTCAACCAGTGGATGCGCCTGTCCGGCAAGGCGTCGAAGGAGCCGCTCAACGCATCGACGGTGGTCTACACCTACCGGATCCTCAAGGGGATCTTCCGCAGTGCCGTCGACGACGCGGTCATCGGACGCAATCCCTGCGTCAACGTTGAACTACCCGAAGTGCTGCCGACGCCGCTGCTCCTCCCCACCAACCAGCAGCTGTGGGAGATCCACGACCTGCTCGCCGAGCATTGGCGGGCCCCCGTGCTGCTGATGGCAACCTGCGGCCCGCGGATCGGCGAAGCGCTCGGCCTCTGCGACGACCGGGTTGAGTGGGACGACGACATGGCGAGGATCGACCAGCAGTGGAACGAGCGCCTGGGCCGGCTTGCACCGCTGAAGCGCGGTACGCGGGGGCGGTCCGTGCCTGTCCCCGGCTTCACGATGGACGCGCTGAAGGCCACCAGGAAGGCCCGCAGTACCGGCCCGGACGGGATCCTGTTCTGGTCGGATCGTCTGCCGCACAGGCCGTGGGGGCAGTCCGGGCTTCGCACCGCGCTGGCGAACGCAGGGAACGAGGTTGGGATCCCAGAACTCGACCCGCATGATCTTCGGCATCTGTGTGCGTCGGCGCTGATCCGAGCTGGTGAGGATGTGACGACTGTGGCGTACATCCTTGGGCATGCAACGCCGCACGTCACGCTGCACACGTACGCGCATCTGTGGGAGCGGGATGACAGCCGTGTTCGGGCCCGGTTGGAGGGCGCGTTCAAGCGTCCTAGCTGACAGTAGGCGGGCTTCGTGCGGACTGGGGGGCCATTTCGAGCCTGTGACCTGCGATTTTATCTGTTCAACCAGAACTGCATACCAGGGCTGGACCACATAGTGGTCTCCGTGATAGTGCCTGCCTTGCAGCACATTTGACACCCCGCGCATCCTTGTGCATCCCGGCCCGGCCCGCCGTCGTACGGACTGTTTACGGACTCCGATCTTGATTTCAAGATCGGAGTCCGTACGCGAAACGGCCCCCTCGCCATGATCAGCGAGAGGGCCGTTCCACCAGCATCAGCAGACCTACTCGGAAACCCGCCCCGCCGGCTCACAGCCAGCCGCCAACTCCGCAGCCCGCACCAGCACCCACTCCCACACCGTCATGTCGCCCTTCGACTCCCCACACGGCCGGCAGATCGGCGCCCTGTTCACCAAGGCCCCGCTGCCACCCTGCGAATACGGCAGAATGTGATCCAAATGATCTGCGGGCCGACCGCAGCCATACACACACATCCCGCCGACCTGGTCGAGCAGCCGCACCCAGCATGCGGTGGAGCGCCGGTGCCGGCTCACCGGACCGCCATCTCCGCATCCGCGCCGAGCAGCGCCCGGATCAACGCGATCACATCCCGCTGCCCCTCCGCGACCAGATCACAGAGCCGCTCCCCGTGGCCGAGCCGGATGTCCCGGTCACGGGCCGCGTAGCTCGCAGCCTCCGCCTCGGCCGCGTCCAAGGCGGCGAACACCGCCGCCGCCGGTAGCGCTGCAGCGGCGAGAACCTCGGCGGTAGCCATCACCAGACCGGCCCGTCGAGGGCCAGGGTGGACTTGGCGCCGAGCGTGACCCCAGGGCGGCCCTTCATGCGGTTCAGGGCCGCGTCTACCGCGGTCTCGGGAACCTCTCGTAGCGCGCGACGGATGGCGTCGAGGGAGACAGGAACCCGCGGACCGTCCGCGAGCCCCCAGTAGGCCTCCCGGATCTGGCCCTCGGTGTCGGTGGCGATCACGACTTGCCGCCCTTGGTGATGATGTCCTTGATCTGACGGCCCATCCGGCCGTCCTCGTCCAGCTCGGCGAGCTGCTCCTCCCTCGACTTGCTCACCGCTGCCCCTCCGTCTCCACGTCGGGCTGACCGCTGATCCAGATCTTGTCGGCCATCTCGGGGGCCAGCTCGTGGACTCTCCGCGCCCACTGGTGTGGCGCGTCGCCCGTCATGGACTCGATGTCCATGTCGAGCAGGACACGCAGCTCGTGCTCCTGCTCGGGGATGCGGCTCACTTGGAGCCCCCCTTGGGGCGGCCGTCGGCGAGGACGATGGCGCCGCCAAGATCGTTGTTCTTCTTCTGCTCCGCGACCCACTGCCTTGCCTGCTCGCGGGTCATCCCCTCGGTCGGGTTGCTCACAGGGAGCCTCCGCCGGTGCGCTGGGTCGGGACGGTGCCGCGGGTCGGCAGGTCACCGCCGAGCAGGGTCCGAAGCTCGTCGGGCTCGGGGAACGGGTCGGTCGGCGACGGACCACGCAACGGCGGGTCCTGAACGAACGAAAATGGGGCAGGATGCGACATGGGTTCGACCTCCCGGGGTCGGATCAAGAACCCCGGCGCTGAGGCTTGGCGGCTGGCGCCGGGGTTCGCCTGTCTCCCTAGGAGATCAACGCTAGGGCTAGCTAGCTAGCTCGTCAAGTGGCTAGGTTGGGGTTACTTTTAGGTCAAAACACCCATGCCTGCCGCAGAAGCGCACTGTTCGAGATCATGGTTTCGATCGTCAGTACCTCGCCGTCGGCGCCACGACCGACCCGGAAATCCTCGGTCACCGGTGTGCCGATGTTGATCTCGAACACCCGGGCCTCATCCTCGGTCGCCCCTCGCCCGTAGACCACGTCCCGACCCAACCCTGGAACGATGACGAAGCCGACGTCGGCCATCATCTGCATGGAGTTGGTCCGCAGCCGCTCAGGGCTGACCAGCTCGGGAATCGCGGCGGCGACCTGCTCGGCGTAATAGGAGGTCGAGATCTGGGCAACCAAACCGTCGATGAGCAGGTGCCGCTGGCGCCACGCTATCGGGGTGTCTGCGTCGTAGCCGAAGGCGTCGGCAACCTCGATGGGCGCCTCGGCGCGGCCCGCGCCGGTGGGCTTCTGGCTGCCTTCGCGCCCGAACTCGGCGACGATCCCCTTCCATGTCCGGCGCTTACCTTCCGCGCTAGGCAAGGTCATGTCCGTCATCGTGTTGATCACTGGGCGGATGGTGGAAACGAACGTGCCTTCGCCGGGGCGCGACCGGACAAGCTGCCAGGACTTGAGGAGTCTGACGGCGGCTTGGGCCGTCGGGTTGGACACGTTGTACTCCGCTTGGATGGTCGGCAGGCTGGGGATTTTGTCGCCGTCCCGTAGCTCGCCACCCTCGATCCCTCGTCGGATCGCCCAGGCGATCGTCTGGTAGGTGTGACGGCCTCCGCCACGGTCGATCATCATTGCGCCCTCCCGGATGCTTCGCTACCTAGCTAGCTAGGCTACGCCGAGAGCGGCACGCTTGCGTCGTCGAGTGGTAGTGATCGTCGTGACGTGCAAGCCGAAATACGCACAGATGTTCGATTAGAACGTCCGCCCAAATAGGGCAAAACCTGGCAGCTCAGCCTGTCGGGTTGCCGCCCTTCATGAGACGGACCAGGAAGCCACCCTTGGCCTCGGCCATGGCCAACAGCTCCAAATCTTGCCGTCGCGCGGTTGCGCGGACCAGCAGGCGGATCAGATCTTCCGCAGTCGCCGGATGGGCAACAAAGACGGTCACCCCGTCCTCGTCGGGCACGACCTGAGAGGGTATCGGGCCTACGTCCGGCGCCGGCGGCTCCGGGTGCATGCGCGCTATGGCCGCTCCGGGTGTGGCTGCCTGTCGGAATCGGTGAAATGATCGATCCATTGACTGGTCCCCTTTGACCGGTCGGCCTCGTTCCGGTGTGGCGACACCGGGCGGGGCCACGCTTTTGTTGCGGACCGCTCACGCTAGCGGAGCCTGGTACAGGTGTACATGGCGACCAGCAGGGATAGCTGTACCTCCCTACCGTGCGGCGAGTGCCAGCCGACAACGAGGAGACGATCCGCCGCGCCGATCTGCGGGACCTCGTCGGGATCAATCAGTTGCAGGATCTGCTCGGGAAGCGGCGCGGACAGAGGGTCGCACGGAACACGGCGATCGCGGTCGCGAACTCGAAGGGTTTCCCGGACCCGCTAATCGCGCATCCGTCTCCGGACGCCCCGCAGATCCGCCTGTGGCTGCGGGGCGACGTTGAGGTGTGGCTGGATGCGAACCGGCCCGGCTGGCGCGACCCGCGTTGACCTAGCCGCCACCAGTCCGGAACACCATCGTGTGCCCGCGGTACTCGGGGCGGATCCCGACCAGTCGTACGTCATCTAAACAGGCTGCAGCCCCGGCCTCTAAAGCGATCTTCCCGATCATCTGATCGGCGGTCAGGCCATCTGCCACGAAAATCTCAACGAAGCCAGGCTTCGACGGCTGGGCGTGCGCAGCCCGACGGTTGGCATGATGAGACACTTCACCCACAACGGCCCCTCCTAGCGGGGTCGGGCCCCGTCAGGTGTGTCCGCACCAGGCGGGGCCGTTGTCTGTCTGGCGGCCGGTTGACGGCTAGCCAGGTAGGTGACAGTTGTACTCCCTGACCTGTTTCCACGACCATGTACCCCTACCGTCCGCCCGGTGCCGGACCGTGACGAGGAGCGTGTCTACACGCAGTCTGAGATCGACACACTCGTCGACGTCGAGGAGCTGCGGCACCTTCTCGGCCGGATGCGCGGCGAGCCCATGTCCCGGTCATACGCGAACCGGATCGCCGAGCGGCGGGGTTTCCCCGAACCGTTGATCAACCATCCGCATTTGCGGCTGTTCCTCCGTGCCGATGTGGAGGAGTGGCTGGACCGGAACCGGCCCGGATGGCGCGAGACCGGCTGACCGGTCAGCTGGGGCGGCTCCCGCCTGCCTGCCAGGTGGGAGCCATCGCGGCCGTCAGGCGTGCGGGAACGACCTTCCTGCCCAGGGTCGTCCGCTACAAGCCGGTGTCGGCGGATCACACCTCGGACAGCCGGGCCTCGAACTCGGCGGATGAGGTGTGGACCGTCGACCGGCCAGCCGCAAGATCGGCCATGGCCTCGTCGACAAGATGTCCGGTCTCGGGGGCTAGGTCTTCGGCCCACTCGGACGGCTCTGGGACCGGATACGGAAGATCAGACGGATGTGTCATTGCTCTGACCGTCCCTTTGCCGGCTTCGCCATCGATCAACCGTACCGGTGCGGGCAGGACGCGACCACCTCCGCCACCGCCTCATGCGCGGTGATCTCACCCCGAGCCAGCCGGTAGAACCGGTCCACCGCCTCCGGCGACGGTTCGAA
>NZ_VATX01000035.1:0-6214 GCF_005774635.1 Glutamicibacter sp. V16R2B1 | reverse complement strand
CGGCTGAACGACTCCGCCGAGCTGCAGGTCACCTGGGACAACCAGGCACTGGCCCGCCTCGAACGGTCCCCGCAGGGCATGGTCGTCCGCGAACTGGTGCGCCGCGGGCAGCTGGTGCAGGACGCCGCGCAGCGCCAGGTCCGCCTCGGCCACATTGGCGGCGGTCCCGGCGGGCGCCCGAACCTCCGCTACACGATCGTCAAGCGGCTCGTGCAGGACGGCTCCAACGATCTGCCGACCATGCTGATCGGCTCCGAGTCCCCGATCGCGCTGCTGCACCACGAAGGCAGCCGACCGCATGTGATCGTCCCGCGCCGCAAGAAGGTCCTCGTGTTTGTGCCGCGCGGCGGCGGGCCGTGGGTTTTCACCAAACGGGTCCGGCACCCCGGGTTCCGCGGCAACAAATACCTCACGGACAACCTCCCTCTGGCGGCGCAATGACCCCATTCGCACGCCCACTGCAACTACTCACGTTCGCCAAGCTGACCACCCAGGAGAACGCATGAAGACCTTCAAGTCCGGACGCGACCGGCGGCCACCCGAGCCGTTCGTCGTCGAATACGAAGTCGAGGTCAAGGAAAAGGTCCAGGTGCCAGCCATCCCCGGCAGCCTCGACCTCATCGGCGGGATAGAGGAGCGCGCGACAGGCCTCTACGAGACCCACTCGCGGCAGTTCCACGCCCGCTACAGCGCCATCCCCGCCGGGATCATGCTCGCCGCCGGCGAATCGGGACCAGCGCAGGCCGCCGCGATCCGCAAGGTCCTGGAATGCGCCGTCGTCGAACGGGACGACCTGATCGCGCTGCTGTCCGACCCCGAAGCCGTCATCGCGATGGACACGTTCATCGAGATCTTCGAGTGGCTCAGTGAGCTGGCCGCCGGACGCCCTACGACCAAGCCCAGCAGCTGATCGGCTGGGCACAGGATCACTGGGCCGACGTGGACGGACGCGCGCTCCTCGCAGGCATCGACCTCGATGACCTGCCGTACGACCGCGCCCTCAACGTGATCACCGCCCTCGCCGTCGACGACCAGATGCCCCGCTGGTCTGCCGAGACGAAGAAGGGCCTGGAGGTCTACGACCGACGTCGCGTCCGCGCCGAGCTGCTGGAATCCCTCGGCGGTGCAACACCCGGCCTGGCGCCCGCGGCCACCGCACGTGAACGCGCCGCCCAACGCTGGAACCCCGACACGTGGGGCACCCTGCCCGAGCACCAGGCCGGACAGCGCGCCGTCATGGCCATGGTCGGGGGGCTGTAGTGGCCACCAACCTCCTCGGGTCCGCGTTCGTCGCGATCGTCCCGAAGCCCGAGCGCTGGGATCGGCTCGGCGACCAGATCGCCAGCAAGATCCGCGCCGCCGTCCGCGAGGTGCTCGACCTCAACGCCCAGCTCGACAAGGCCGGACGATCCGCACAGCGCACCGCGACCAGCGCCAAGGAGATCGGCGACGCCGCAGGGCAGGCCCTCGGAGAGGTCAAAGCTCTCGGCAAGGGGTTCGACGGGGCCACCACCGCCGCCACTCGAACCGTCACCGCGACCGCCGACATCGAAACGGGCGTCAAGGGTGCGACGGTATCCGTCGACGGCCTGGACGTAGGCCTCAAGGGCGCCACCGCCTCGACCGCCGGCCTCAACGCCGGACTCAAGGACGCCGCCGCGTCCGCCTTCGAAGCCAGTGGGGCCACCGACGGCATCGGCCGGGCGGCGGCAGGAGCGGCCGGCAGCGTCGGAGCCGTCTCCGGGGCCCTGACCGGCGCCAGCGCCGCCGCCTCGGAAGCAGCCCGCAACGTCGAAGGCATCGGCGCCGCCGCCAGCAGCGCGGCCGACCACGCCGGCGGGCTCAGTAGCAGCCTCGAAGAGGCTGGGGCCAGCGTCGGTGAGGCCGCCACCGAAGCGGAAGCCGGATGGGCCGAATCCTTCGCCAGCGTCGAAGAGGCCGGTGCTGGCGCGTTCAGCCTCCTCACCGGCGCCGCCGCCGCCTTCGGCCTCGGGCTTGAGGACGCCATCTCCGACGCCGGTCGCGACGCCGCCGAGGAGACAGGCGACGCCGCCGACGAGGTGCAGTCCCGCTGGAAGAGGGCCTTCACCGGCATCAGAGACAACGCCGGAAGCCTGTTCGTCGCGGCCGGTGTCGCCGCCGCAGCCGCCTTCACCGTCGGACTCCAGGGATCCATCCAGGCCCAGGCGCGAGACATCCTCCTCAGCGCATCCCTCG
The DNA here is from genome assembly GCF_005774635.1 of Glutamicibacter sp. V16R2B1. NCBI lineage: Bacteria > Bacillati > Actinomycetota > Actinomycetes > Micrococcales > Micrococcaceae > Glutamicibacter > Glutamicibacter sp. V16R2B1. The sequence goes on along the minus strand of NZ_VATX01000035.1, from coordinate 3,997 downwards.
GTATCAGCGACGAGGAGGCAACCCGCCTCGGCGGCGTCGCCGGAGACCTCTACGCCCACGCCTATGGCGACTCCCTCGGCGAAGTCACCGCGGCCGTCGGAACTGTCCGCCACAGCATCCAAGGGATGGCCCAGGCGTCCGCGGAGGACCTGAGCAGCGTCTCCGCCCGCGCACTGTCGATCTCGACGGCGTTCGGTGAGGACGTCGTCCCCACCATCACCGCGGCGAGCCAGCTCATCCGCTCCGGGCTGGCCCCGGACATGGACGCGGCGCTCGACCTCATCGCCACCGGCTTCCAGAAAGGCGCGAACTACGGCGGCGACTTCCTCGATCTGCTCATCGAGCGGTCACCCAACCTCAAGCAGTTCGGGTTCGACGGTGCCTCCGCCATCGGGTTCCTCGTTCAGGGCATGAACGCGGGCGCAGATTCGGCGGGGACCGTCGCCGGCGCCCTCGACGAGCTGATCGGCAACGCCGGAGACTCCGCCGAGGTCTTCTCCGAGCTGGGGTTCAACGGGGAAAAGATGGCCCGCGACCTCACCGGTGGCGGGCCCAAGGCTGCGAAGGCCCTCGACGCGCTTCTGGAAAAGCTCCGGTCCATCCAGGACCCGGCGAAGCGGGCCACCGCGTTCGTCAGCCTCTTCGGCGAAGAGGCGTCGGTCTTCCAGAGCGCCATCCTGTCTCTGGACCCGTCCAACGCGGTCAATGCGCTCGGACAGGTCGAAGGGGCCGCCGCCCGCCTCGACGAGAAGATGGGCACCGGGGCAAAGACGGCCCTCACCACCATCCGACGCACGTTCGAGTCCGGGTTCGCCAGCCTCGCCAGCATCGCCCTGCCGCCCATCGAGCGTCTGGTCACCGGCATCGCAGGGAAGATCGGCCCGGCGTTCGCCGTCGCAGAGGTCGGCGTACGGGCTTTCTTCTCCGCCCTGTCCGGCGAGGGTGTCACCTCGGCTGGCTTCGTCGGCGGGATGGAACGGGCCGGTGTCGTCGTCCGCTCCCTCGGTGAGACCGCCTCGCGCGCCTGGCAGCTGGTCCTCCCCGGTCTGCGTGACCTGGGCTCGTTCGTGACCCAGTCGGTGTGGCCGGCGCTGCAGAACCTGTGGGCGGTCGCCAAGGGGCTGTGGCCTGACGTGCAGCGCATCGGCCAGATCGTCGGCACGATCCTCCTCGTCGCGTTCCGCGCGCTGGCCGCGGTGCTGGCGAACGTGATCGGCCCGGCGCTACGGGAGATGACCGGGTTCTGGCGCTCGAACCAGACGACGATCACCGCGCTGGCCGTCGCGATCGGTGCTGGGGTTGTCGCCTGGTACGCCTACCGTGGCGCGGTTGCGGCGGTCACGACCGCGCAGTGGATCTGGCAGACCCGCACCCTGATCATGGAAGTGATCATGCGGAACGTGCGGACCGCCATGGCCGCGATGCGGACCGCCACGCTGCTACTCAACTCGGCGTTCCTGGCGAACCCGATCGGGATCATCATCGTCGCGCTCGTCGCGCTGGCCGCCGGGTTTGCCTACGCCTACACCCACAGCGAGACCTTCCGCAACATCGTCCAGGGCGCGCTGGCTTGGGTGAGCGGCGCCGCGCAGGCGGCGGGGCGCTGGTTCGTCGCCTTCGGCTCGGACGTCGGCGGCGTCCTGACCGCCGTCAGCTCCGGGGCGCAGGCCTTCGGTGGATTTTTCGTCGGGATTTTCCGGGGGATCTTCGACTACGTCTCGTCGATCGTGCGCGGCGGACTGGCTATCTGGCGTGGCGTGATCGACATCGGGCTCGGCGGGATCCTCGCCGCCGCCCAGCTCTGGTGGATCTACTTCACTACGCCCTTCCGTGTCGGATTCGAGGTGATCCGCGGCCTCTTCTCGTTCTTCTCGGCGCTCTTCCGTGGCGACTGGGACGGAGCCTGGAACGCGATCTCCGGGACGACGACGCGCGTGCTCGGGATCGTGCGTGGCGCGATCGATTCTGGGCTCGGAGCGATCAAGACCGCCTTCCAGACCACGAAGGACGGCATCGGCGTTATCTGGGATGGACTCAAGACAGTAGCGTCAGCACCAGTCAAGTTTGTCGTCGAGACCGTCTACAACAACGGCATCCGCCGCGCGTGGAACTCGATCGTCGCGAAGATCCCCGGCGTCCCAGAAATGCCAGCACTGAGCGTCCCCGGCCTCGCCGCCGGCGGACCCATCGCCGGCGGGGTACGCGGCCAGGACTCGGTGCTGCGCTGGCTGATGCCCGGCGAGCACGTCCTCACCACCGCCGAAGTCAACGCCGCCGGCGGCCACGGCCGGATCTTCGCCCTGCGCCGCGCACTCGGCGGCGGCACCCAGGCCAGCGGCGTCGGCATGGCCCTCGGAGGCGTCGGTGACGCCCTCGGTGCAGCCTGGAACGCCACCGGCGGACGTGCCGTCGACAAGCTCGAAGACCTCGCCCGGGCCGGCCTCGCCAAGGGCTTCGAGCTCGCCGTCAGCCCGATCCGCGGCGCCATGAACTCCACCCTCGGCCGGGGCGACAACTGGCGCGGCATCATCAACCGGCTCATCCAGACCCCGTTCGACAAGTTGATCGAATGGGTCCGCGGCAAGGAAGCCGAAATGGTCCCCGACGCGGGGCCGGTCGGCGCCGGAGTGGCCCGTTGGTCCGGGGTGTCCTCCGCCGTTCTCAACGAGACCGGCCAGTCCCTGTCATGGCTGCCGCTGCTCCTCAAGCGGATGAACCAGGAGTCCGGCGGCAACCCCCGCGCCATCAACCTGTGGGACTCCAACGCCAAGGCCGGGATCCCGTCCAAGGGCCTCATGCAGGTCATCGACCCCACATTCCGCGCCTACGCCGGACCCCACATCGGCGCCGGGATCTGGGACCCGCACGCCAACATCTACGCGGCGACCAAGTACTCGCTGTCCCGGTACGGCAGCCTCGGCAAGGCGTGGAACCGGGCCGGGGGCTACGACCAGGGCGGGCCGCTGCACCCCGGCTGGACCATGGCCTACAACGGCACCGGCCACGACGAATGGGTCTCCGTCAACAAGCCCAGCGGCGGGGTCCTCGTGGCCGCCGGGGCGATCCAGCAGAACATCGACGCCCGCGGCGCCAGCGACCCGAACGCCATCGAAGCCGCCGTTGAGCGCGGAAACGAACGCATGCTGCGCGAACTGACCACCCTGCTTCAGCAGGGCGAGGGGGCCAACTGATGCCCGGCACCGTCACGACGCTGCGGCCCAACGAGACGTTCAACGGGGGCGACTGGTGGACCATCACCGGCGGCCCCACCACCGTCCACGCGGCCACCGCCGACAGCCTCGACACCACCTACGCGGTCACCACCGGCAACCCGGCCTTCCTGGGATTCGGTGACCTCGCCGGCCTGCCGCCCGGTGCGCGGATCATCTCCGTCGCCATCCGCGTCCGCTGGGTAGGAGACGGCACCGCCATGGGCGCGGTGGCCACCGTCGACAACCTGACCGGGAAATACGCCTGGCAGACCAGCTACTACCGGGTCCCGGCCACTCCGCGCACCGAGACGTGGGCCGCCATGACGACGCGGCCCGACGGCACCCCGTGGACATTGGACGCGGTCAACCACCTCACCATCCGCATCGCCGGCAACGCCACCACCGTCAAGTTCTACGAGGCGTACGTCGACGTCACCTACAACGAGCGCGCCACCGTCTCCGACGTCGGACCGTCCGGCACCATCACCGGCCAGCAGCCCACCATCGGCTGGAACTACGGCGACCCCGACGCCGACCCGCAGGAACGCTGGCAGGTCCGCGTGTTCGCGGGCGCTGTCGCAGGGGCTGCCGGGTTCAACCCGGAGACCGCCCGGGCCGTCGCCGACTCGGGGATCGCCTACTCCTCGGCCAGCGGTGCGGCGTCGTGGTCCGTCCCCGCCGCCCTCTCCCCGGGCGTCTACCACCCCTACGTCCGCGCCGCCGACGCCGGATCCGGCGGCCGCTGGTCCGCCTGGGCGTCGTCCACGTTCACCATCGTCGGCGAC